>NZ_JBFULD010000166.1:0-9240 GCF_056400505.1 Terrabacter sp. P5_B1 | reverse complement strand
GTCGGGGACCGGCCCGGACACGGCCATGCACGTGAGGAACCGCTCGATGAGCGGGTCGGAGGCGCGCTGAACGAGCCCGGTGCCGAAGTCCATCGGGAAGCCGAGGAAGACGAGGTCGGTGACGAGGTGCGCGCGGGTGCGCTCGCCCTCGTCGAGCGGGTGCAGCCTCAGCGTGATGTCGATGGTCGCCCGTCCGAGGCCGTGCCGTTCCTGGCCCGTGGCGGTGAGGCGCGCGCGGCCGCTGTCCTCGTCGCGCTCGACCATCGAGCCGGTGCCGTCGAAGTACATCGACAGCGGTCCGAGCTTGGCCTTGATCTCGCCGACGAAGTCGTCGCCGTCGACCTTGGTCACCTTGGCGCCGGGGAAGCAACGGCCGATGCGACGCAGGTCCATGAAGTTCGTCCAGACCGCGTCGAGCGGTGCGTCGAGCTCCTGCTCGTGACCGAGTCTCATCGCCTGTCCTTCCGTCGGCCGCGCCGCCCGGCGGGTGGCAGGCGGCGCATGGTCCACCGTGGCATACCCGCACGGGCAGGGTCAGGGGCGGCCCCGTCCAGCACGTGACCCCGGTCAGTCCGGGTCAGTCCGTCGCGCCGGGAGGCAGCAGCTCCCAGTGGAGCCCGTCGCCCCAGGCGCCTCCGGCGACCCGGTCGACCGCGTGCTCGCGCCCGAACTCGACGAAGCCGACGAAGCGCAGCACGGCGTTGCTCGCCTCGTTGTCGGCCGCGGTCTCAGCGACGAGCCGGCGCACCCCGAGGCCGCCCTCGCCGGCCGGGGCCAGCGCGTGGGCAACGGCGAGTCGGGCCGCCTCCTTGGCGGCGCCACGACCGCGGGCGCTCGGGAAGAACTGGTAGCCCAGCTCGGCCGTGTCGCCGATCGGCCCGCCGCGGCTGAAGAGGGTGACGCTGCCGAGGGCGCGGTCCGTCCCGCGGTCGGCGACGCACCAGTCGACGGCCGTCCCCTCGGACATCCGCTCCTGCCGCGTGAGCAGCCAGGCCGCGAACGTCTCCGGCCGCAGGATCGACCGGGGCGGCATCCAGTGCTCGGGGTCGTCGCGTGGCTCGATGGCGTCGACGTCGGCGAGACGCCACGGACGCAGGCGGACCCGCTCGCCCTCGACCGGGGGCGCGGCCAGCCACGGGGTCCGTGCCGAGAGCGGATCCCCCGAGGTGATGCTGGCGGTCCAGGTGTCGAGCGCCTCGGCGCCGCCGTCCGGGTCGGGGTGGCTGCCCGGGATCGTGCCGTGGAAGGTGAAGCCCGCCGCCCACGCCGCCCGGCGCGAGCCCCAGTTGCCGACGATGGCGCGCCAGTGGACGCGGGTGACCGGCGCGCCCCAGACCGGCGTCGCGAAGGCGTGGGCGACGACGAGCCGCACCGCGCGCGACATCAGCCCCCGGCCGCGGGCGTCCGGGTGCAGGCCGAAACCCAGCTCGCCGGCGGACGGTGCCGCCCCCGGACGCAGGTCGATGGTGCCGCCGTAGCGCGGGGCGCCGGTCTCGTCCGTCCACTCGATGGCCCACGAACGCGTGCCACCGGGCTTGCCCCACGCGCTGCGGTTGTGCTCGACCCAGCTCAGGGCGTCGTCGCGCGAGTAGGGGCGCGGGACCGACGTCCAGCGCAGGCTCGCGGGGTCGGTGCTCTGCTCGACGATCGCGTCGGCGTCGTCCTGCGTGTGCGCCCGCAGGGTCACGACGCCGTCGGTCAGCGGGACCACGGGCATCACGGGCATCACGGGCATCACGGGCAGCGCCGCGGGCGGGCTCACGGCGGACGGCTGGGAGGTGTCGGTCACGGCGTCAGCCTGCCATCCGGCATACGCCCTCGTCACCGAGGTTTGGCGGCCGTGGGTTTCCGGCACGCAGAAGGACCGGGAGTCGGCACGCCGACTCCCGGTCCAGTGGCCCGCTTCCCCTCCACAGGCTGCGTACCGAGCCGTACCTACCCGTTCGCTCGTCAGCGCGAACACGCGAGGTGTGCTCCGCGCCGGACCACCTGCGTCCGTCCGCTCCAGCAGGCCTCGCTAGGTTGGTGGGGTGGAGACCGACGAGGTGCTGGGGCTGCTCATGGATGTTGCCGAACAGGTCATCAATCCCCGTTTCCGGGCGCTCGCCGACGGCGAGATCCACGAGAAGCGGCCGGGCGACCTCGTCACCGATGCCGACCGTGAGGCGGAGGTGCTCATCACCGCTGCCCTCACCGACGCCTACCCCGACGCCGTCGTTCTCGGCGAGGAGACCTTCGCCGGCGACCCGGCGCTCATGGGGCGCTATGCCGTCGCCGACCACGCCTTCACGGTCGACCCGGTCGACGGCACGAAGAACTTCGTCCACGGCTCGAAGGACCACGCCGTCATGGTGAGCGAGACCGTCGCCGGCGAGGTCGTGCGCGCGTGGATCTGGCAGCCGCAGCACGGGCTCGGCTACGTCGCCGAGCGGGGCTCCGGCACGTGGCGCCACGACGCCGACGGCTCGCACCGCCTGACGATCCCGGAGCCCGCCGACCCGGGGCTGCGGGGCCGGACCTCCCGCCGGGCCTGGATCGGACGGTCGCTCACCGGCCTCGAGCCGATGACGCTGACGTGGGTGTCGTGCGGCATCGACTATCCCAAGCTCGTCGAGGGCGAGGCCGACTACATCCTCTACGCCTCCGCCGCGCCGTGGGACCACGTGCCCGGCTCCCTCCTGCTCGCCGAGGCCGGCGGTCTGCTCGGCACGACCGAGGGCGTCACCTACTCACCCCGCGACACCGCGACCCCGGGTCTCGTCGCCGCCGGGAGCCCCACGGCATACGACCACGTATGCCGCGCGCTCGCCTCGAGCGCCCACCTCACCTGACCCGTCGGGAAGTCCCGCACCGGAAACGGGGCACTCGACGCAACCTTCCCGTCGAGTGCTCACTTCCCTACGGGGTCACTCCTCCTCGGAGGCTTCGGGTGAGGCCTTCTTGGCCGGTGCGGAGCTCGCGGGGGCGGTCTTCGCCGCCTTCTTCGCCTTGGCCGCAGCCTTCTCCGCCGTGGCGGTGGCCTTGCTCGTCTTCTTCTCCTCGACGTAGGCCTCGGGGTCCTTGTCGCGCGGGGTGATCCCCTCGGCCGCACGCAGGGCCTCGTAGCGCAGGAACTGGATCGCGATCTCGTGGCGCAGCTCGAGGCTCGCGCGCTGGCGGAAGTCGGCGAGGTCCTGGCGCTCCTCCTCGCCCATGTGGTCGCTGTTGTGGACGTTGGCGTCGATGACGGCCGTCCACCACGCGTCCGAACCGGTGCGGCAGCGCCCGACCTGGCGCACTGACTTGCGGATGTCGTTGTGGTCCTTGACGGCGTCCTCGACCTCCTCGTCGACGGACTCGGCGTCAGCGCCACCCGTGCCGATGCGCAGCAGCTCGGGGTAGAAGTACTTCTCCTCCGCCTCGGCGTGCGTCTCGAGGAGGATCTCGAGCCGCTTCCAGATCGCGGCGAGGCCCTCGTGGTCGTCGCGCGGCCACTCCTCGAGCATGGCGAACATCCGTCGCTGCTCGTCGTGCTGTCGGAGGATGACATCGGTGATGTCCACGAGGGGGCCTTTCTGTCGTCCGGGGTGTCCGGACCCACTGTGCCGCATCCATACCCGTTGTCCCCGACTGGCTGGGCCGTTTCGGGTATCACCGCGCACGCCTGGTGCCACCGTTGGTCGGGAGAGTTCGCCGACGCACGAATGGGTGGTGGGTCCGCATGACGAGCAACGATCTGGTCGTGGTGCTGCCGGGCATCACGGGCAGCACCCTCGGAGTCCGGGGTGACGACGGCTCGCCGGCCAGCAAGCACCTCATCTGGGCGCCCAGCGGTGGCGCGGTGTGGAAACTGCTCACGGGCGGCCAGTCCATCCTCAAGAAGGCGCTACCCGAGGGGATCGGCGACGCGCATCCGGACGACGGCGTCGAGCCGGTCGCGCTGATGCCCGACGTCCACGTCCTGCCGGGGATCTGGACACCGATCCGCGGCTACGACGTCCTCATCGGCGCGCTGGAGAAGCTGGGCTACCAGCAGGGAGGCGGGGGCAGGCGGGCCACGCTCATCGCGTACGCCTACGACTGGCGCCTGTCGAACCGCTACAACGGCGAGCGGCTCGGGACCGTCGTGGAGCCCGCGCTCGAGCAGCTACGGGCGCAGGGCGGGGAGTATGCCGACGCCAAGGTCGTCTTCATCGGCCACTCCATGGGTGGCCTCGTCGCGCGCTGGTACATCGAGAAGTGCGGTGGCGCCGAGATCACCCGCAAGCTCATCACGCTCGGCACGCCGTGGCGTGGTGCGACGGACGCGCTCGAGCAGCTCGTCAACGGCGTCAAGAAGGGGATCGGGCCGCTGTCGGTCGACCTGACGGGCTTCTCCCGCAGCATGCCCTCGCTCTTCCAGCTGCTCCCGGAGTTCGCGTGCATCGGCAACGGGGGTGGGTGGGCCAAGACGACGGAGGTTTCGGTGCCCAACGTCAGCACGTCGATGGTGGCCGACGCGATGGCCTTCCACACCGACCTCCAGGCCGCCGAGGCCTCGCGTCCGGCGAGCCACACCATGACGCACATGGTCGTCGGCATCCGGCAGCCGAGCCAGACGACCGTCACGCTGCGGGACGGGCGGGCGATCACGTCGCAGTCCTTCGGCTCGGACGACGACTTCGGCGACGGCACGGTCCCGCTGACCGGCGCGGTCGGCCTCGGCGAAGCGCTCGACACCAACCTTGCCGTGCGGGTCCCGGAGCAGCACACCAACCTCCAGTGCAACCAGTTCGTGCTCGACCAGGTGCAGGAGATCCTCACGGCCCGCGGCGCGAGATCACCGACACGAACGTGCGGGCCGTCGTGCCCGACCTCGTCGCGGCGGGTCAGTCGCTCGAGGTGGCCTTCGACCTCGAGTCCGACGAGCCGGGTACCGACCCGCCGCGCAGGGCCGTCACCGTGACGGTGCGGAGCGCGAACGGGAAGGTGCTCGCCACGGCTGAGCCGAAGCTGAGCGCGGGCCACGGCACCGCGACCTTCGAGGACCTGCCCCCGGGCACGCACACGGTCAGCATCGGCGGCACCGGTCCCTCCTCGACGGTCCGACCCGTCACCTCCACGACCCTCGTCTGGCCGGAGCCGACCCGATGAGTCGCGCCCGCCCGACCCGCCATCGCGCGACGTCGCGCTCATGACTGTGCACCTGATCGCGCGCCTGATCGCGCGGTTGCTGCGCCACAGCGACACCTCCGGCGCGATCTCCCGCGCGATCTGGCGCACGACTTGGTGTTCGCGACTGGTGGTTGAGTGGTCGCATGACGAGCAATGACACCGCTGCATCGAAGATCGGCTGGGACTGCGTCGCGCTCGACTGCGCCGACGCGGCYGGCGTGGCGCAGTTCTACGTCGACCTGCTCGGCGGGACGGTCGACGCCGACCCCGACGGGGACTGGTTCAACGTCGTGTGGGACGGCCCACGCATCGCGACCCAGCTCGCGCCCGACCACGAGTCTCCCGACTGGCCGCGCGGCCAGCAGCAGGCGCACCTCGACTTCGTCGTCGCCGACATCGCGGCAGCCCACGAGCGGGTGCTCGCCCTCGGCGGCACGGCCCTCGACCCCGTCGAGCCGCCCCGGTCGCGGCCGGAGCGCGGCTTCCGGGTCTGCGCCGACCCGGCCGGCCACCCGTTCTGCCTCTGCCGCCCGGCGAAGGATGCCTGGGGCTGAGAGCCAGACGTTCAGCCCGACGTTCAGCCGAGGTCGAGGCCTTCGAGGGAGGACGACGGTCTCTGGTCGGGCAGGCGCAGCATCCGGAACGAGTTGGCGAGTCCCAGCAGGCCGGCGAGCAGGGGCACCAGCAGGGCGATCTGCAGCGACCTGTTGCGGGCCTCGTCGTTGATGGCCAGGACCTCGGCCTCGACGGCCGGCGGCTGCCCGGCGATCTGTTGATCGAGCTGGGTGTTGCTCATGATCTCGGCGTCGTGCTCGAGGGCCTGCGCGATCTGCTGCTGCTGCGCGGCGGGGATGACGGGACTGCTCTCGGCCAGCCGGGTGAAGCTGAATGACAGGGCGGCGAGCATGAGGCCGCCCGCCAGGGCCAGGCCGAAGGAGAGGCCGAAGGACCCGGCGGCGGAGTTGACTCCGGCGGCCTCGCTGACTCGCTCCTCCGCGACCGGAGCAAGCGTGTAGTTGTTCAGCTGTGACACCAGCAGGCCGAGGCCACACCCCGTGACGGCGAGCGGCGCCACGAAGTACCAACCGCTGTCGGCCCGGGGGACGAACGGGATGATGACCAGGACCCCGAGACTCGTGAGGAGGAAGCCGGCGCGAATGACCGCGGCTGGGCGTCGGTCACCGCCCTTCTTCCCGGCCAGCAAGGCCGCCCCGAACATCGTCAGCGACAGGGGGGCCAGGGACAAGCCGGACTGGAGGGCGTTGTACTCGAGCGTCATCTGGAAGTAGAGCGGGAGGGCGATCATGGCGCCGCCCAGCGTGACCTGCTGCAACAGCTGGCCCGAGACCCCCGCCGTGAAGTTCGGGTGGTGGAACAGGTCCGGGTCGAGCAGGGTCACCCGGCCGGCGCGCTTGCGCCTGATCAGCCACCGAGCCAGCAGCACGAGCGCCACGGCTCCGACGGCCATGAGCAGACCGACGAGCTCACCGCCTTCCTGCCAGACCAGGATCCCGAGCACCACCCCGCCCATGCCGATGACGGACAGGACCGCGCCGACGACGTCGATCTTGCGCGAGCCGGTGTAGGCCACGTCGCGCACCAACCGGATCTGGCTCAGGACGACGACGATGACAAGGACCTCCAGCGCGAACCCGACCCGCCACGTCAGGTATGTGGTGACGAAACCTCCGAGCAGCGGACCGATGGCGGCCGCAATGGCCGCTGAGGCGCCGACGAGCGCATAGGCCTGCTTCTGGGCGGTGCCCGTGAAGTTGCCGTGGATCAGCGACTGCATCGCCGGTAGGAGCAGGGAGGCGCCGAGCCCCCCGATGATCGCCCAGAAGACGATGATCGCCGTGAGGCTCTGGGCGAGTGTCATCGCGAGCGCGCCGACGGCATAGCCGAGTAGCCCCAGGACGTAGGCCCGCTTACGTCCGATCAGGTCGCCCACCTTGCTGTTGATGAGGATGAAGGCTGCCGAGACGAGGGCTTCCAGCGCGATGGCGGACTGAACGCCGCTGGCCGTCGTGTCGAGGTCGACGATGACCGCCGAGATCGACACGTTCATGAGCGAGGTGTCGACGACGAGGACGAACATCGCCATAGCGAGAAGGATCATCAGCCGGCGGTTCCCCTGGGTCTCAGGGGCCGTGTCCTCGGCGGGGCTCTGGGTCATGTCACCCTTTCGGCTGCCGGCGCGCCACCAGGTGCTCCTGGGGCATCATCGGTCTCGCCTGACCGGCGGCGCCGTTGCACTGACGTCCTCCAGCGCGAGATCCGAGTTTATCGACGCCAACGGATCGCGTGTCGGTGAATCGACGGGACCGGCGGCCGCAGCGACGTCAGCGCAGCACCGTGCCTCACGCCCCGTCGAGGACGATGCCGAAGTGCTCGGCGAGGGCGGCGCGGACCGCGTCCTCGTCGGCGAGCTCGCTCTCGTCGCGCCGCCCGTGGGTCGTCGTGATGAGACGGGCGCCGCTCAGGGTGAGGCGTCCGGTAGGGGTGAGCACCGACGCGAGGCGTGACCGGGTGAAGTGGCTCTCGGGCGAGGTCTGCTGCCACTCGTTGCGTTCGGCGAAGTCGGCCAGCGGGTGCGGCGTCGCCGTGAAGGCGAAGCAGTCCCGCCAGTCCTCGCCGTCTCGGCGCTCGCGGGAGACCCACGTGCCGTCTCGTCGCGCCAGTCCCACCAAGTGGCCGCGCTCGCGGCGCTCGAAGCCGTCACGCAGCGGTAGCGGCTCGATGAATCCGTCACCGAAACCGACGTCGGCCAGCACCGGCTCCTCGAGACGCCCGCCCGACACGACGAGCGCCAGGTGGTCGAAGTCGTCGGTCAGCCCGCCGGCAGCGGTGGCCACGCGGGCGGAGACGAGGTCGACGGCATATCCGAGGCTGCGCAGCAGCAGTGCGAACAGCCCGTTGAGCTCGTAGCAGTAGCCGCCCCGTCGGGCGTGGACCACCTTGTCCAGCAGTGCATCCCGATCGAGACGGATCGGCCGGCCGAGCGAGATGTCGAGGTTCTCGAAGGGCACCGCCAGCAGGTGCGCCCGGTGCAGGGAGGCGAGGGCCGCCGCCGTCGGCGCCTCGGGAGCCGCCGCACCGATGCGCGCGAGGTAGTCGGCGGTCTCGTTGGGCGAGAGGGCGTCGGCCAGGCTCGGTGTGGTCACCCGGACATCCTGCGACCTCGAGTCGGCATGAGGTCAAGCGGGAGCCGGCAGCGGCAGCGTCACGCCGACCATCGTGACGCCGCGCCCGTCCCACTCGTATGCCGTCCGCTCGAGCAGGAGCGCCGCGGCAGTACGCAGGGCGGCTCGGTCGAGGGTCGGGGCGTCGAGCCGTCCGCGCTGGAGCACCTGGGCTCCGTCGTCGTAGCGGACGAGCACCTCGAGACGGCTCGGGAGCCGAGGTGGCGCATCGAGGTCGAGGGCGCGCGCCACGGCCCGGTCGACGCAGCCGTCGAGGACCGCGACGACCTTCGACCGGGTGCGCGTGGCGGGGAAGGAGCGGCTGGCGCTCACCGACCGGCGGGCTCGAGGGAGGCGGATCGTCGCGTCGTCGGTGCCGCGCTCGATGGACAGGAGGCGACGCGCCATCGCCGTGGTGACGAGGCGCTTGAGGTCGTCCTCGTCGAGGCCGTGGAGGTCGGAGACGACGAAGAGGCCTGCGGCGTGGAGTTTCTCGTAGGTCGTCGCGCCGACGCCCCACAGCTCGTCGAGGCGCAGGCGCGGTCGGACCCGGGCCTCGAGCTCGGCGTCGACGACGACGAGGCCGTCGGGCTTGGCGCGTCGGCTCGCGAGCTTGGCCATCAGCTTGGTGCGCCCCACCCCGACCGACACCGGCAGCCCGAGCTCGGCGCGAGCGGCGGCGCGCAGGGCGAGCGCGACCCCGCGCGGGTCACCGTGGTCGCGGCCGGTGACGTCGAGGAACGCCTCCTCGACCGAACCGGGCTCGACGAGCGGCGTAAACCGGTGGAAGATCTCGAACAGCCGGGCGGACGCCTCGTCGTRGGCCTCGGGGCGGTAGCCCGTCACGAGCACCTGGGGCCATCGACGCTGGACCTGGCGCAGCGGCATACCGGCGTGGATGCCGAGTGCGCGCGCCTCGTAGGAC
>NZ_JBFULD010000165.1:0-9270 GCF_056400505.1 Terrabacter sp. P5_B1 | reverse complement strand
AGACCAGGTCGACCTGGCGCTGTCGCTGCGACACCGGGCCGGAGTGGCCGCATGAGCGCCCGACAACGGTGCCGGCCCGGAGCCGCCGGCCGCGCCACGACCGGCCTGCCGGAGGTGGACGGTGGACGCTGACCGGTTCGCGCGGGCAGCGCTGAGTCGGCTCGCGGAGCCGTGCGACAAGGAGGTGCCCGGTCTCGTCGAGCAGCTGGGCGCCGTCGAGACCGTCGAGCGCATCCGTGCCGGTCGCGGCACCCTGGCACGCTTCGGGGCGCGACTCGCGGCGCTCGACACCGACCGCGACCTCGACATCGCGGCGAAGGTCGGAGCGCGGGTCGTCGTCCCTGGCGACGCCGAGTGGCCCGAGCGGCTCGGACAGGTCGCCATCCCGCCCTACTGCCTCTGGGTCCGCGGCCCGCTCGACCTCGCGGAGACCGTCGAGCGATCCGTCGCGGTCGTCGGCTCGCGCTCCGCCACGGCCTACGGCGAGCAGGTGGCCGCCGACATCGCCGCCGGACTGTGCCAGCGGGGGTGGGCCGTGGTGTCGGGGGCGGCCTTCGGCATCGACGGCAGTGCCCACCGGGGCGCCCTGGCCGTCGACGGGGCCACGGTCGCGGTGCTGGCGGGCGGGGTGGAGCGCCCCTACCCCTCGGGGCACGCCGCCCTCATCGCGCGGATCGCCCGCGACGGGCTCGTGGTGTCCGAGGTGGCCCCGGGCTCGGCACCGATGAAGTCGAGGTTCCTGGCGCGCAACCGCCTCATCGCCGGGATGACGCGCGGCACGGTCGTCGTCGAGGCCGATCTGCGGTCCGGTTCGCGCAACACCGTCAAGCATGCGATCGAGGCCGGACGACAGGTCGGGGCCGTTCCCGGCCCGGTGACGTCAATGACGTCTTCGGGCTGCCACCAGGAGATCCGTGATGCGCGGGCGGTTCTCGTCACGAATGCCGAGGAGGTCATCGACCTCGTGGGTGACCTCGGCGACGACGCGTGCGAGCCGGGCCGAGGCCCGGTGCTCCCCGAGGACGACCTGCCGCCGCTCGACGCGTCGGTCCTCGAGGTCGTTCCGTTCCGCTCCGGCGTCACCCTCGACGACATCGTGCGTCAGGTGGCGCAGGCGCCGCTCATGGTCCGGGCGGCACTGGGACGCCTCGAGCGGCTCGGTCTCGTCACCGAGTCCGCGGGCACGTGGCGCAAACGGCCCCAACGCCGCCAGCTCCCACTCGGGTGAGGGGACTCGGGTGAGGGGACTCGGGTGAGGGGACTCGGCGGAGGGGGCTTGCCAAGCGTGGGGCGCTTTGCGATGGTGCAAGAGTGACGGATGTGGCGGAGGCGGGACGGCCGGGTGATCCGGAGGTGCCCGAACGGTATGCCGAGCTGCTCCGTGCCTTCTCCCGCCACCTCGGCGCCGAGCGGGGCAGGTCGGTCCACACCCGCCGTGCCTACCTCGCGGACATCCGCCATCTGCTGAGCTTCGCGGTGGGCCGCGGCATCGGCGAGATCGCCGACCTGCGCATCGGTGACCTCCGGGCCTGGCTGGGCGTCCAGGCCGACGCCGGTGCGGCCAGGGCGACGATCGCTCGCCGGGCGGCCTCGGCCCGAACCTTCCTGCGCTGGGCCGAGCACACCGGTCGCATCCCGGCCGATCCGTCACTGCGCCTGGTGGCACCGAAGCGACTCGCCAGCCTCCCGGGGGTGCTGCGCCAGGCGGAGGCGAGCGAGATGCTCGACCTCGCCGCCACCCGCGCCGACGACGAGGACCCGATCCATGTCCGCGACCGAGCGATGCTCGAGCTGCTCTATGCCAGTGGCATCCGCGTGGGCGAGCTCGCGGCACTGGACATCGACGACGTGGACCGGGCTCAGGGCGTGGTGCGCGTGATGGGCAAGGGTGCCAAGGAGCGGATCGTGCCCTTCGGTGCCCCGGCGTCGCGCGCCATTGAGGCCTGGCTCGCCGTCCGGCCCCGTCTCGTCGGCGAGCACTCCGGCCCGGCGCTCTTCCTCGGGCGGCGCGGTCGCCGGGTGGACGCGCGGCAGGTGCGGTCCGTCGTGCACGAGCTGCTCTCGCACCTGCCCGACGCTCCTGACCTCGGTCCGCACGGCCTGCGGCACAGTGCAGCCACCCACCTGCTCGAGGGTGGGGCGGACCTGCGCATGGTGCAGGAGATCCTCGGCCACGCGAGTCTCGCGACGACCCAGATCTACACGCACGTGTCCGTCGACCGCCTGCGACGCAGCTACGAGCAGGCGCATCCGCGCGCCTGAGCGCCGGACCGCCGAACCGGCGACCCGCCGACCCATCCTCCCGCCGCCGGGTCACGGGAGCGGGAGGAGGATCACCCGCGCTCGACCCACGAAGGTCAGCGGGTCGAGGTAGGTCTCGCCCCGCAGCACGCCCCAGTGCAGGCAGGTTCGGGGAGCACAGTGGCCGGGTGTCGACGTCACCCGTCCGATGGCGTCTCCTCGTGTGACGAACGTGCCGACGGGCGGGGCTGCGGCGACGGGTTCGAAGGTGCTTCTCAGACCGTCGTGCAGGACGACGACCACGGCTCGCCCCGCGATGACCCCGGTCCATGAGACCTGTCCGTCGGTCGGCACCAGGACGGGCTGGCCGACCGACGCCGCCAGATCCACTCCGCGATGCCCGGACGTCCACGCCCGGTCGGGCGGGTCGAACCGGCGGAGGACCTCGGGCTGCGGGTCGAGGGGCCAGGCCCACCGGCCGACCGGCGCCGCGAGGACGACCCGACGGTCACTGACAGGGCCAGGACCAGCGGACGTGGACGCGACGGCGCTCGCACTCGTCACGGTGACGGTGGCAAGGACGGCGCCCAGCAGTGCTGACCCGATCGACATGCCGCCATGCTGGTCGAGCCGCCGATGGTGCGGCACGGAGGGCGAGTCACCTGTGGACGGGCACGTGTCTGCCCGCGGGGATGTGGACGACGACCGTCATCTCGCCGTGGTGACCGGCGGCCACTCCAGTGGGACCGGCCGGCGACTCGAGTGGCTGTGGGTTCACCCAGCGGTGACGTGGGGTGGGGTGCCGGCAGCGGCGAGGCGGTGGCTGGCCTCGAGCAGGACCTCGTCCCTCTTGCAGAAGGCGAACCGGACCAACGTGCGTGCCGCATCCTCGTCGTCGTGGAAGACCGAGACCGGCACCCCCACCACCCCGGCGAGGTCCGGCAGCCGCCGCGCGAACTCGAGCCCGTCGACGGCCCCCAGGGGTGCGGCGTCGGCGATGACGAAGTAGGTGCCCGACGGGCGGGCCACCTGCAGGCCGGACGCCTCGAGCGCCGTGCACAGCAGGTCGCGCTTGGCCTGGAGGGAGGCGCGGATCCCGGCATACACCTCGTCGCCGAGCCCGAGGGCCAGCGCGACGGCCGGCTGGAAGGGTCCCGACGCGACGTAGGTGAGGAACTGCTTGACGGTGCGCGCGGCGGCGACGGCCTCGGCCGGCCCCGAGAGCCAACCGACCTTCCAGCCCGTGGCCGAGAACGTCTTGCCGGCCGAGCTGATCGTGATCGTGCGGTCGAACATCCCCGGCAGCGTCGCCACCGGCCCGTGCCGGGCGTCGTCGAAGACGAGGTGCTCGTAGACCTCGTCGGTGACGACCCACGCGTCGTGCTCCCGCGCCAGGTCCGCGACGAGCTCCAGCTCGGCTCGCGTGAAGACCTTCCCCGTCGGGTTGTGCGGCGTGTTGAGCAGGACGAGTCGCGTGCGCGGCGAGAAGGCCGCCCGCAGCGACGCCTCGTCGACCGCGAAGTCGGGGAACCTCAGCACCGACGTGCGGCGGGTCGCGCCGGCGAGGGCGATCGTGGCGGCATACGAGTCGTAGTAGGGCTCGAAGGTGACCACCTCGTCGCCGGGCTCGCACAGCGCGAGGACCACCGCCGCGATCGCCTCGGTGGCCCCTGCGGTGACGAGGACCTGGGACCCGGCGTCGATGGTGAGGCCGTAGAAGCGCTGCTGGTGCGCGGCCACCGCCTCGAGCAGCTCGGGCACGCCGGGGCCGGGTGGGTACTGGTTGCGGCCCGAGTCGATGGCTGCCTTCGCCGCCTCGAGCATCTCGCGAGGCCCGTCGGTGTCGGGGAAGCCCTGGCCGAGGTTGATGGCGCCGGTCCGGGTCGCGAGCGCCGACATCTCGGCGAAGATCGTGGTTCCGAACGGCTGCATGCGCGAGATCAACGGCGAGCTCATGGCCCGAGCGTAGCCACGCTGCGACATCGGGAGCGTCCCTCGCCTCGCGGCTCAGGAGATGGGCTTGCCACCCAGCCCGCAGCCGGTGACCCGGTACAGCGTGTAGTCGCCGTCGGTCCGGACCGCCTCGACGCCGTCGACGTGGGCCAGGTTCGTCAGGCCCGACGACCGCTCGGGGTGGTCGAGCCAGTAGACGTGGGTCGAGTCGATGGCCCAGCGGATGTCGTGGCGGGCCATCGCCTCGCAGACGTCGGGACGGGCCGTCATGTCATCGAACCCGGTGCCGATGACGATCTCGTCGCCGGTCGCGGGGATCGGGATCGAGCGGTAGAGCGTGTTGGTGCCGAAGAGTGCGAACATGAGCGGCGAGCCGTTCTCCGGGCGGCCGACGACTCCCTGCCCGGTCGGGATGCGGGCCGCGAGGCGGCGTAGCGAGTCCTGCGCCTCGAAGGAGAGGATGACCTTCTTCGGGTCGTTCGGCCGGAAGAAGCCGGTCAGCATCCGGTCGCGCGTCGCCCCGTTGAGCCCGAGGGTCAGCAGCGGGATGACGAGCACCGAGACGACGCCGACCGCGATGGGCCGGGTGGCGAGGACGGGCGCCCGCCGCAGCACGGCACGCACGGCTGGCGTGGCCGCGGCCACGAGCACGACTCCCGGAACGGCCGCCAGCGACGCGAGCCGGACCTTGTCGTTGTACCAGTAGCCGGTGACGAGGGCGGTCCACGACTGGGTGGACGAGGCAGCCATGACGTAGAGCACGACGCAGGCGGCCCACATCGCGACGACGGGGAGCGCGGCCCGGGCCCGCAGGGCGATCCAGGCGATGCCGAGCGCGATGAGCACCGCAAGCCCCCACAGCACGTCTGCGATCTGCAGCCGTCCGCCGACGACCTCGACGATCGCGGTGCCGATCGAGACGCGGTCCTTCCACTCGTAGGACTGGGTCGAGGCCAGCACCGTCGACACCGTCGGTGCGGCGACGAGCGCGGAGGCCACGACCACGACGACGATCGCCAGGTCCCGCGCGACGACCCTCCACGGCAGGTGGTGGAGGAGCCCGGCCCGAACCCGGGCCGAGACGAACCAGACGAGTGCGAAGAGCACGAGCGCGACGAGCGCGTTGGGTTGGATGAGGGCAAGGCCGGGCATCGCCGCGGCGAACCCGAGCCACTGGCCGAGCCGGCGAGAGCGCGCCGCCTGGAGCATGAGGGCGAGCGCGCCGGGGGTGAGGGCGGTCGCCATGAGGTTGGGCCAGAGCACGCCCCACCCGAGGAGGATGGTTGGGAAGGCGATGAACGCGGCAGACGCGAACCCGGCGGCATACGTCACGATCCGGGAGGTGCCGAGGGCGTGGCGGACAAGCGCGACGCACCCGATGGGCCAGACGATCGCGGCCAGCACGAGCGTCGCGACGTTGGTGCCCGGCAGCACGCCGGCGACGCCGGGCAGCAGGCTCGTGGCGATCCAGGCGTGGAAGCCGTTGGGGTAGAAGCCCGGGTTGACGATCGAGAAGTTGCCGGTCTCGAGGAAGAGCCGGATGCGGTCGAGGTGGTAGACCGCGTCCGGGCTGTCGACGAGCTCGTCGGGCCGGCCGATGGCCGGAACGATCGTCACGAGGGCGAGCCCGATCCCGATCGCGATGGCGGCGACGGCGTCGGGGCGCGGCCGCCCGAGGAGGCGCCGGGCGGTGCCGAGCTCGTCGTCGTGCCGGCCGAGCACGTGCACGGCCAGCCAGGGGATGCCCGCGGCCAGCAGCGTCACGACGACGAGGGGGAGCAGGCCCCACCGGACGCCGGCGCGCTGCGCGACGGTCGCGAAGACCGCGATGAGCCCGACCGAGACGGCGGGCGAGACGGCCAGCGCCTCGAGTCCGCGCGCGCCCAGCGTCCGGACGACGAGCCAACCGGGCAGGAACAGCACGACCGAGAGGAGGACGAAGGCCGGGATCGTCTCCACCCATTGCGCCATGCGGGTCATTGTGTCTGGTCGCCCCGATTTCTTCACAACCCGGGTGCCGACGTACTATGGGGGCGGTCACGTGTGCCTGGCACGCGGGACCGTAATTCGCGCGTCTTCTGCCGGTCCACCGGACCGGGTCGCACCACCGCAGTCCCCACCGCTCCGCGGAGGGGCGGGGTGCGTCAGGCGCCAGGAGTGGGCGCAAGCCGTCAGCCGGGCTCGTGTGCAGCACGTGACCGACGAGCGGTGGGCCGCCCACGGACAACTGACAACACCAACCTAGGGAGAACACGGCATGGCCGTCGTCACCATGCGCCAGCTCCTCGAGAGCGGCGTCCACTTCGGGCACCAGACCCGTCGCTGGAACCCCAAGATGAAGCGCTTCATCATGACCGAGCGCAATGGCATCTACATCATCGACCTGCAGCAGTCGCTGACGTACATCAACAACGCGTACGAGTTCGTCAAGGAGACGGTTGCCCACGGCGGCAGCATCCTCTTCGTCGGCACGAAGAAGCAGGCCCAGGAGCCCATCGCCGAGCAGGCGACGCGCGTCGGCATGCCGTACGTCAACCACCGCTGGCTCGGTGGCATGCTCACCAACTTCCAGACGATCTCCAAGCGCCTGACGCGCCTCAAGGAGCTCGAGGAGCTGAACTTCGACGACGTGGCCGGTTCGGGCTACACGAAGAAGGAGCTGCTCATCCTCAAGCGCGAGATGGTCAAGCTCGAGCGCACCCTCGGCGGCATCCGCACGATGGCCAAGGTCCCCTCGGCCGTGTGGATCGTCGACACGAAGAAGGAGCACCTCGCCGTCGACGAGGCCCGCAAGCTCGGCCTGCCGGTCATCGCGATCCTCGACACGAACTGCGACCCCGACGAGGTCGACTACAAGATCCCCGGCAACGACGACGCGATCCGTTCCGTAACGCTGCTGACGCGGGTCATCGCCGACGCCGTCGCCGACGGCCTGGTCCAGCGCTCGTCCGGCAAGTCCGGCGCCGACGCGCAGGCCGAGGAGCCCCTGGCCGAGTGGGAGCGCGAGCTCTACGCCGACGCCGCTGCCGCGACCGAGGCTCCGGCCGGTGCCGCTGAGATCGACGCCGCCGAGGCCGCTGCCGAGGCGCCGGTCGAGACCCCCGTCGAGACGCCGGCCCCCGAGGTCGCCGCCGAGATCGCGGTCGACGCCCCCGCCGAGGCTCCTGCCGAGGCTCCTGCCGAGGCTCCCGCTGAGGCTCCGGCCGCTGACGCGACGGCCGGTGCCGAGCAGGCCTGACGGTCTCTCGCACCAGCCAGACCCAGCTGACACACGAGTCAATCTCCACTGACGAAAAGAGCGATACAGAGCATGGCGAACTACACCGCCGCTGACATCAAGGCGCTGCGCGAGCAGACGGGCGCCGGCATGATGGACGTCAAGAAGGCGCTCGACGAGGCCGACGGCGACCGCGCCAAGGCCGTCGAGATCCTTCGCGTCAAGGGCCTCAAGGGCGTCACGAAGCGTGAGGGCCGCTCGGCCTCCAACGGTCTCGTGGCGGCCTCGGCCACCGACGGCGTCGGCACCCTCGTCGAGGTCAACTGCGAGACGGACTTCGTCGCCAAGGGCGAGAAGTTCATCGCCCTCGCCGACCAGGTCCTGACGCAGGCCGTCGCTGCAGGCGCCACCGACGCCGACTCGCTCCTCGCGAGCACGCTCGAGGACGGCAAGTCCGTCAAGGAGCTGCTCGACGAGGCCAACGCCACCATCGGCGAGAAGATCGAGGTCCGCCGCGTGGCGCGCCTCGAGGGCGACAAGGTCGTGTCCTACCTCCACAAGACGAGCCCCGACCTGCCCGCGCAGATCGGTGTCCTCGTCGCGCTCGAGGGTGGCGACGAGACCGTGGGCCGCGACGTCGCGATGCACATCGCGGCGTTCAGCCCGACCGTCCTGACGCGTGACGAGGTCCCGGCCGAGACGGTCGAGAACGAGCGTCGCGTCGCCGAGGCCACGGCCAAGGAGGAGGGCAAGCCGGAGGCCGCCCTGCCCCGCATCATCGAGGGTCGCGTCAACGGCTTCTTCAAGGAGAACGTCCTGCTCGAGCAGGCCTTCGCCAAGGACGCCAAGAAGACCGTCGGCAAGGTGCTCGAGGAGGGCGGCGCCACGGCGACGTCCTTCGCGCGCTTCCGCGTCGGCCAGTGAGGTCCTGACCTCCCTCGTGTCACCGCACCACGCGTAGCGCAGCACCTGCGCATCACGACGACGTATGCCGGTCGCCCCCAGGGGCGACCGGCATCGTTGCGTCCCGAGGCATGGGCGCGTTGCCCAGGGCCTGGGCGGCATCCCCGGGATGACGCACCTCGCGACCTCGCAGATGAAGAAGGCCATCGCCGACCTCGACGTCCCCGAGGTGCCGGAGTTCCTCGACCAGATCGTCGCCTCGGGGGACACCTGTGGGCCTGCCGCATGTCGGCGGACATACAGCACCTGACGGAGACGGACCTGCGCGACGACGTCGAGGGCATCATCTCGACCTCGGACTTCATCGAGCTGACCGACGGGGCCCAGCTGCTCTTCATCTGAGTCGCCGTCGGGCCCGCTCCACCTTCACACGATCTCCACACGTCGCACCCGCAACGCCCGCGCGGCCGCTCCTAGGCTCAGGGGCATGAACCAGGGGTATCCCGCACCGTCCTCGTATGCCGCCGCGCCGACGCTGCTGGTCGTCGAGGACGATCCGACGATCAACCAGGCCGTCACGGATCGCTTTGTGGCAGAAGGCTTCCGAGTCATCCAGGCCTTCGACGGGCCGGGTGCGGTCGCTGCCCATGGTGAGCATGCGCCGGACCTCGTGGTCCTCGACCTCATGCTGCCCGGCTTGGACGGGCTCGAGGTCTGCCGTCGCATCCAGGGCGACCGGCCGGTGCCGGTGCTCATGCTCACCGCGAGGGCCGACGAGACCGACCTGCTCGTCGGTCTGGGGGTCGGCGCCGACGACTACGTGACCAAGCCGTTCCGGATGCGCGAGGTCGTCGCCCGTGTCCGGGCGCTGCTGCGCCGCGTGGACCGGGCGCGCGAGCTCGCTTGCGAACAGCCGCCGGTGCTCGCCGTGGGGGACCTCACCGTCGACCGTGGCT
>NZ_JBFULD010000164.1:0-9281 GCF_056400505.1 Terrabacter sp. P5_B1 | reverse complement strand
GCGCGCTCATGCAGGGTCTCGCCGACGGCTACTTCGTGCTGCCCCACACGATCCGCGACTACCTCTCGCGCGGCCCGTTCGAGAAGCTCGACGAAACCCACGAGGCGGTCGCCGAGGCCCGTGCCTCGGTGGACGCGCGCGTGACGAAGCTCCTGTCGATCAACGGCGACCGCTCGGTCGACTCCTTCCACAAGGAGCTCGGCGCCATCATGTGGGAGTACTGCGGCATGGAGCGCTCCGAGGAGGGCCTGCTCAAGGCCATCGACCTCATCCGCGGCCTGCGCGACGAGTTCTGGCGCAACGTCAAGGTGCTCGGCAGCGCCGACACGCTCAACCAGAGCCTCGAGAAGGCCGGCCGCGTCGCCGACTTCCTCGAGCTCGGTGAGCTGATGTGCGTCGACGCGCTGCACCGCCGCGAGTCCTGCGGCGGCCACTTCCGCGCCGAGTCCCAGACCGAGGACGGCGAGGCGCTGCGTCACGACGACGAGTTCGCCTACGTCGCAGCGTGGGAGTGGGGCGGACAGGACGGCCCGCCGGTCCTGCACAAGGAGGACCTGGTCTACGAATTCGTCGAGCTGAAGCAGCGGAGCTACAAGTGAATCTCACTCTCAAGATCTGGCGTCAGGCCGGCCCGAAGTCCAAGGGCGAGATGGTGACCTACCCCGTCACCGACATCTCCGAGGACATGTCGTTCCTCGAGATGCTCGACGTGCTCAACGAGCAGCTCAACGCCCGTGGCGAGGAGCCGATCGCGTTCGACTCCGACTGTCGCGAGGGCATCTGCGGCATGTGCGGCCTGATGATCTCGGGCAAGGCCCACGGACCCGAGGTCACGACGACGTGCCAGCTGCACATGCGCAGCTTCTCCGACGGCGACGAGATCACCGTCGAGCCGTGGCGCGCCGACGCCTTCCCCGTCATCAAGGACCTCGTCGTCGACCGGTCGTCCCTGGACCGCATCATCCAGGCCGGCGGCTTCATCAGCGCCAACACCGGCGCGGCCCCCGAGGCCCACTCGGTGCCGGTGCCCAAGCAGAAGGCCGACCGCGCCTTCATGGCGGCCGCGTGCATCGGGTGCGGCGCCTGCGTCGCGGCCTGCCCGAACGCGTCCGGCATGCTCTTCATGGGCGCCAAGATCACGCACCTCGGCGAGCTCCCCCAGGGCCAGCCGGAGCGGGACGCCCGCGTCGTCAGCATGGTCAGCCAGCACGACCACGAGGGCTTCGGCGGCTGCACGAACATCGGCGAGTGCTCGCTGGCGTGCCCGAAGGAGATCCCGATGGACGTCATCAACCAGCTCAACAAGGACCTGCGCCACGCCCTCGTGCACGGCGAGTGATACTGCGTCCGACACCGCACCACAGACGAACCCGCCCCGGATCACCGGGGCGGGTTCTTCTGTGCCTGCGTTGAAGACGACGTATGCCGTCCCGACGAGGTCTCGGGGTCAGTCGCGGCCGTAGATGTCGCGCGTGTAGACCTTGTGACGGACGCAGTCGAGCTCGTCGGCGTGCCGGTTGGCGACGATGACGTCGGCCAGGGACGTGAACTCGTCGAGGTCCCGGATGACGCGCGAGTGGAAGAAGTCGTCGTCCTCGAGGGACGGCTCGTAGATGACGACCTCGATGCCGCGAGCCTTGATCCGCTTCATGATCCCCTGGATGCTCGAGGCCCGGAAGTTGTCGGAGCCGGACTTCAYGACGAGCCGGTACATCCCGACGACCTTCGGGTCGCGAGCCACGATGTCGCTCGCGATGAAATCCTTGCGAGTCGTGTTGGACTCGACGATGGCGTGGATGAGGTTCTGGGGCACCTCGTCGTAGTTGGCGAGCAGCTGCCGGGTGTCCTTCGGCAGGCAGTAGCCTCCGTAGCCGAACGACGGGTTGTTGTAGTGGGAGCCGATGCGCGGGTCGAGTCCCACTCCCTCGATGATCGACCGCGTGTCCAGGGCATGCGTCGCGGCGTACGTGTCGAGCTCGTTGAAGTAGGCAACCCTCATCGCGAGGTAGGTGTTGGCGAAGAGCTTGATCGCCTCGGCCTCCGTGGGCTCGGTGAAGAGGACCGGCACGTCCTCGTCGTCGGCGCCCTCCGCCAGCAGCGACGCGAACTCCTTGGCCTCCGGGCCGGTGTCACCCACGACGATGCGACTCGGGTGCAGGTTGTCCCACAGCGCCTTCCCCTCACGCAGGAACTCGGGAGAGAAGATGATGCGCAGGGAGGGGCGGGTCTGGCGCATCCGGACGGTGAAGCCCACCGGGACCGTCGACTTGATGATCACTGCGGACTGCGGAGCGTGACGCGCCACGGCCCCGAGGACCTGCTCGACCGACGTGGTGTCGAAGCGCATGGTGTGCGGGTCGTAGTCGGTGGGCGTCGCGATGACGACGAAGGACGCCCCTGCGTAGGCCTCCCCCGGGTCCGTGGTCGCTCGGAGGTTGAGGCCGCCACGGGCGAGGTAGGCCTCGAGGTCGGCGTCGATGATCGGCGACCGGCCGGAGTTGACCAGATCAGCCCGGGCAGCATCCACCTCGAGCGCGACAACTTCGTTGTGCCGGGCGAGGATCACGGCATTGGACAGGCCCACGTACCCGAGGCCCACCACCGTGATCTTCACATCTGCACCCTAGCGGCGTTCCTGACCCACGCCTGCCGGACAGCTGTCGGGGGTTTGCGTCGGCCGGGTCAGCGGCGGCGCAGGCGTCGTGCGGCCGTGACGGCCAGGGCTCCGGCCGCGCCGACAACAGCTCCCGCGGCGACGCTGACGCGGTCGGTGGCGCGTGAGCGTGGCTCGCCGCGCTGGGAGGTCCCGGTGGCCCTCGCGACGGGGGTGGCGGCATACGGCACGAGGCTGGTGTCGGCGGGGGCGCGGAGCGGGGCGATGAACGCCGGACGCAGGGCACGCGCCATGGGCGAGCGCTGGGTGTCGTCGCCGAGGTGGTCGAGGTCGACGTCGTTGGCGGCCCACGCGGCCGAGAGCAGGATGACCTTCGCCATCAGGTTGAGCCAGAAGAGCAGGCCGACGGCGACCGCGACGGCCCCGAGCACCGGGTTGCCGCTCGCGTGGCTGACGAGGAAGCCCCCGAACAGCTTGAGCAGCGTGAGGATGGCCGCGCCGAGGAGGGCTCCCTGACGGACGTTGTGCATCGGCAGCGGCACCCCGGAGAGCATCCGGAGCAGGACGACGAGGATGAGGGTGTCGAAGACGACCCCGACCACCAGTCCGGCGAGACCCACGAGGAAACCGTTGCCCGCCAAGCCGATCCAGCCCGCGACGCGCTCGGTGAGACCGCCGACGGTGCTGGTGAGGATGGCAGAGAGGGCGATCGCCAGGCCGAGCGTCACGAGGACGAAGAGGTCACGGGCCTTGGTGCGCACCATGCTGTCGGTGGACGCCTCGAGGCCGAAGACCCCGCGGATGCCGGTGCGCAGGGCGCCGACCCAGCCGAGGCCGGCGAGGAGCAGCATCACGAACGAGATGATGCCGGTCACCGTGAGGGTCAGGCTCGCCGGCGCTGTGACGCTGATGATGCCGTTGGGGTTGGTCGGCGTCTTGACCATCCCGGGCAGGGTGGCGTTGAGGGACTCGGCGATGGTCTGGACGAGGTCCGGCCTCCCCTGGAGCACGAAGCCGAAGATCGCGAAGGCCAGGGCGAGCGCCGGGAAGATGGAGAAGAACGCGAAGTAGCCGACGCCGGCCGCGAGGAGGTCTCCGTTGGCCTGGCCGTAGCGGGTCCAGGCGCGGTAGCCGCGGGTGGCCTTGAGCCGGTCCAGGACGCGCTGGAGGGCCGCCACGGCTCAGTTCCCGTCGAGTGTGAACTGGTCGACGGGACGCCACGCGCCGTCGTCGCCCTGCTCGTAGAGGTGGTAGGCGCCGACCTCGAAGGTGACCGAGTAGTCGGCGAGGTCGGTGAAGGCCCGGTCGAGGGACTCCGCGGCGACGTTGTGCGCCACGGTGACGTGCGGGTGGTAGTAGAAGTCGAGGTCGCGGGTGACCGGGCCGGAGCGCAGCGCCCGCTCGAGCGACTCGCAGTTGGAGACGCCTCGGGCCACCTGGATGAAGACGACGTCGGAGAGCGGCCGGAACGTCCCCGTGCCGCGCAGCACGACGTCGAACGGGACGTGGGCGGCGGCGACGGCGGCGCAGTGGCCGCGGAAGGCGGCATACGTCTGCTCGTCGACCTCGGTCGGCGGGAGCAGGGTGATGTGCGTGGGGATCCGCCACGCCTGGGGATCACCGAAGTMGGCCCGGCGACGCTGGAGGAAGTCTCCGTGCGGGGCCGGGATGGGGATCGAGACGCCGATCGTCGTCGGGCGCGCATCACTCACGCACCAGACCGTATCGAATGGGGCGACCGCGCAACGCACCTGGGTGCGTGCGCCTTTCAGCGGCCGAGTCGCGGCAGCAGACCGACCTTGTCGTAGACGCGGCGGACGGTGGCCTCGGCGACCGCGCCGGCGCGCTCCGCCCCGTCGGCGAGGATGCGGTCGAGCTCGGCGCGGTCGGCCATCAGCTCGAGGGTCCGGGTGCGGAACGGCGTGACGGCCTCGACGACGACCTCGGCGACGTCCTTCTTGAGGTCGCCGTAGCCCTTGCCGGCGTAGTGCTCCTCGAGGAGGGCCACCGGCGTGCCGGACAGGGCGGAGTGGATGGAGAGCAGGTTGGACACCCCCGGCTTGTTGTCCTCGTCGAAGCGGATCTCACGCTCGGTGTCGGTGACGGCCGAGCGGATCTTCTTCGCGATGCGCGACGGCTCGTCGAGCAGGCTGACCAGACCGGCGTCGGACACCGCCGACTTGCTCATCTTGGCCGTCGGGGCCTGGAGGTCCTGGATTTTGGCCGTCGCCTTCATGATGTGCGGCTCGGGCACGACGAAGGTGTCGCCGAAGCGCTGGTTGAAGCGGCCGGCGAGGTCACGGGAGAGCTCGAGGTGCTGGCGCTGGTCCTCCCCCACCGGCACGACGTTGGCGTCGTAGATGAGGATGTCGGCGGCCTGGAGCACGGGGTAGGCGAAGAGGCCGACGTTGGTGTTGGTGCCCTTGGCCGACTTGTCCTTGAACTGCGTCATGCGGCTGGCCTCGCCGAAGCCGGTGAGCGTGCCGAGCACCCAGTAGAGCTCGGTGTGCTGGGCGATGTGGCTCTGGACGAAGAGCGTCGAGCGCACGGGGTCGACGCCGCCCGCGATGTACTGCGCCGCCGTGATCCGGGTGCGCTCGCGCAGCAYCTCCGGCTCGGGGGCGACGGTCAGCGCGTGCAGGTCGGCGACGAAGTAGAAGGCGTCGTGCGTCTCCTGCAGGCGCACCCACTCGACGAGCGCACCGATGTAGTTGCCGAGGTGGAGCGAGTCGCTCGTCGGCTGCATGCCGGAGAGGCTGCGCGGCGTCGTGGTCGAGAGGGAAGGCGTCGAGGGCATGGGTGCATTCTGGCCCATCGCGGCCGCGCTGACCCAACCGGCCGAAGTGGCGGTGCGGTCAGACCGGGGCGGCCGAACCGGACTCGATGCCGGCGCCGACCAGCGCACCGGTGCCGGCGCTGTCTACGTGCACGTCCGGCGCGGCGAGCAGCTGCCGGAGCCGCTTGTCCGCAAGCTGGTGAGCGAAATAGACGTCGCGAGCGTCCGTCACGCACCCATTGACCACGTGCCCCGATCTCCGACGGACCCGTTCCACTACGCTGCGACCACCGGGGGCATCCCGGACGCCACTGCCTCGACGTCCCCGCTGGAGGAGCCCGATGTACACCCCCAAGATGAGCTCGCGCCTCGCCGTCGAAGCGCTCGGGACCTTCTGGCTCGTCTTCATCGGCTGCGGCTCGGCCATCTTCAACGCGAAGTTCGCCGTGCAGGCCCTCGACGGGCAGTCGGTCCAGCTCGGCATCGGCCACCTCGGCGTCGCCCTCGCCTTCGGCCTCGCCGTCACGACCATGGCCTACGCCGTCGGGCACGTCTCCGGGGCGCACTTCAACCCAGCCGTCACCATCGGCATCGCCGTCGCGAAGCGCTTCGAGTGGCGCGAGGTGCCGGCCTACGTCGGCGCCCAGGTCGTCGGTGGCCTGCTCGCCGGTGGCGCGCTTGCCGGCCTGCTCGCCTCGACGGGACGCCCGGTCATCGGCAACCTCGCGGCCAACGGCTACGGCGCCCACTCCCCCGGCGGCTTCGCGCTCGGCGCCGTGCTCATCACCGAGGCGCTCGTCACCGCCTTCTTCGTCTACATCATCCTCGGCGCGACCAAGGATGACGCCCCCAAGGGCTTCGCCCCGCTCGCCATCGGGTTCGGCCTGCTGATCGGACACCTCGTCGCCATCCCGATCAGCAACGCCTCGCTCAACCCGGCCCGCTCGACTGCCGTCGCCTTCTTCAACGGCAACGGCGCGGTCGGCCAGCTCTGGGCCTTCTGGGTCGCCCCGATCGTCGGCGGCCTCATCGCCGGCGCGACGTACGCGTGGATCACCGGCGAACAGCGCGAGCACCTCGACATCAGCGGCTCGACCGACACCATCTCCAACGCCGCCGTCGACGCCGAGGGCCGCCCGATCCTCGACGACTGAACCCAGCAATCTGAAGACTCAGGCTCCATTTCCGCCAGATGAAGTTATGATCTTCAGATGGTACAACTGAAGGTCAAGCCTTCACCGGTGGCGCTCATCGGCGACATCGTCGAGTCCCGGACCCACCGCGAGCGCCAGGCCCTGCACGAGGCGTTCGAGGCCGCCGTCGGCCGCGCCAACGCCGAGGTGCCGATCGACGACCCCGCCGTCATCACGGTCGGCGACGAGTTCCAGGGCGTCTACCCCACGCTCGGCGCGGCGCTGCGGGCCAGCTTCGTCGTCCGGGCCGAGCTCTTCCCGCTCGCCGACATCCGCTTCGGCCTCGGTCGCGGGGACGTGACGACGCTCGACCCGGTGCGCGGCATCCACGACGGCCCCGCCTACTGGGCCGCCCGGGACGCCATCACCTTGGCGGAGGACCGCGCCCAGCGGGCGCAGACGCGGACGTCGCGGACGGCATACGTCGCGCCGGACGAGCCGCCGGCCACCGTGGCGGCCGTGCGGGCCGCGCTCGACTGTCTGGACTTCATGGTTGGCTCCATGTCGACCACCTCACGCGCGATCCTCGGAGGACTCATGCACGGCCTCGCCCAGCACGACGTCGCCGAGCAGGTCGGGATCAGCCCGTCCGCCGTCTCGCAGCGCGTGCGGCGAGACGGCATCGGGATCGCCCTCGAGGCGATGGCGACCCTCGGGGACCTGCCGTGACCTGGCTGTCGATCGCCCTCAGCGGCATCGGGGTCGGCGACATCCTCCGGTCGACGTCGTGGCGGCGCGGCCGTCTCGCCGGGCACGTGGCCGCGCCGGTCCTCATCGTCGCGCTCGGACTGCTGGCCGGCATGCACGCCTGGCCCGACCTGCTCGCTCTCGTCCTGGCCGGGGCCGCTGGCGCGGGCTGGGCCGAGCTGTCCCGGCGCACCCAGATGACCGGCCGCGGAGCGCTGGCTCCCCTGGCCGTCTTCGCCGCCGTCGTCGTCGGGCTGCTCGCCTTCTCCGGGGCCGCGTCCCCCGCGGGCGGAGCCCTCGCGACGTGGCTGGGCTGGGCCGACCTGCCCGGGCACGGTCCGCTGCCCGCGGCCCGGGTGCTGCTGCTGCTCGGGCTCGTGCTCTTCAACGTCGCGACGGCCAACATCATCGTGCGCCTCGTCCTGCTCACCATCGGGGCCCTGCGCCCGTCCGACGTCACGAACGCCAACGCCGCCGCTGCGGCCGCCGCGTCGCTGTCCGGGCGCGCCGTTCCCCCGACGTCGGGGCAGCCCTCGGACCGGCTCAAGGGCGGCCGGCTGCTCGGCCCGATGGAGCGCCTCGTCATCCTCGGGCTCGGCGTCGCCGGGGAGTTCGGCGCGGCCGGGCTCGTCATCGCCGCCAAGGGGCTGCTCCGCTTCCCCGAGATCCAGGCCGCCGCCCGGACCGCCAACGGCGACCCCGCTGCCGCGGCCAACGGCGCCTACGCCGGCGGCCCCGCCGGCATCGACGACATCACCGAGTACTTCCTCGTCGGCAGCTTCGTCAGCTGGCTCATCGCCCTCGGCTCGCTCGCGCTGACCGTCTGAGAAGGCCACCCACGAGGGTCCGCGTGATCGTCGTCACGCCGCGCGTCACGGCATACGCCAGCGTCGCGGGTGAGCACGCCCACCCGTCCAAACGGGCCCGCACGCACTGGTAGCGTCGGAGCGTCCAGCGACACACCGATGCGAAGGGCCCTCCTGTGAGCACTACCCCCGTCAAGGTCGCCGTCACCGGCGCCGCCGGCCAGATCGGCTACAGCCTCCTGTTCCGCATCGCGAGCGGTGCCCTGCTCGGGCCCGACACCCCGGTGGAGCTGCGCCTGCTCGAGGTCACCCCCGCGCTCAAGGCGCTCGAGGGCGTCGTCATGGAGCTCGACGACTGCGCCTTCCCGACGCTCGCCGGCGTGCAGATCGGCGACGACGCGGCGCAGGTCTTCGACGGCGCGAACCTCGCGATGCTCGTCGGCGCCATGCCGCGCAAGGAGGGCATGGACCGCGCCGACCTCCTCTCGGCCAACGGCAAGATCTTCACCGGCCAGGGCAAGGCGCTCAACGACGCCGCCGCCGACGACATCAAGGTGCTCGTCACCGGCAACCCGGCCAACACCAACGCGCTCATCGCCATGACGAACGCCCCCGACATCCCCAACGAGCGCTTCAACGCCCTGACGCGCCTGGACCACAACCGCGCCAAGAGCCAGCTCGCCAAGAAGCTCGGCGTGCCGGTCTCCGAGATCAGCAACCTTGCGATCTGGGGCAACCACGACGACTCCATGTATCCCGACCTCTACAACACGAAGGTCGGCGGCAAGACCGCGGCCGACCTCGTCGACGAGTCGTGGATCACCGACGAGTTCATCCCGACCGTCGCCAAGCGCGGCGGCGCCATCATCGCCGCCCGCGGCCTGTCGTCGGCGGCCTCCGCGGCCAACGCGACGATCGACCACATGCGCGACTGGGTGCTCGGCACCGACGACTGGGTGTCGATGTCGGTCCCGTCCGACGGCTCCTACGGCGTCACCGAGGGCATCGTCTCCTCGTTCCCGTGCACGGTGAAGAACGGCACCTACGAGATCGTCCAGGGCATCGAGCTCTCCGACTTCTCCCGCGAGCGCATCCAGGCCTCCGTCGCCCGCCTCGAGGGCGAGCGCGACGCGGTCAAGGAGCTCGGCCTCATCTGAGTTCCTTGCACGTCGAGAGGCGCCCGTCACCCCGGGGTGTCCGGCGCC
>NZ_JBFULD010000163.1:0-9290 GCF_056400505.1 Terrabacter sp. P5_B1 | reverse complement strand
CCGGCCACGGCATCACCCAGATCGAACGAGTCATCACCGACAACCACTTCAGCTACCGCCGCAGCACCGACGTCAAGAACGCGATGACCGTGCTCGGGGCCACGCACAAGTTCATCAAGCCGCACTGCCCGTGGCAGAACGGCAAGGTGGAACGGTTCAACCGAACCCTGGCCACCGAGTGGGCCTACCGGCAAGTCTTCACCAGCGACGCCGAGCGATCCGCAGCCCTTGCCCCCTGGCTCCAGGAGTACAACACTCGACGACGCCACACCGCGCTCAAGGGACTCCCACCCGTCAGCCGTCTGTCACCAACGTCATGACCGAGTACATCTAGCGCTTGGAATCTCTCGCGGAGAGAGCGGGCTTGCCGTTGTGGCAGGCGCTGTATGAGCCGGCCGCGATTCCGGGTGCCGTGAGCGTTCTCCCCTGCCGCGGCGGCCAACATCAGTTGCGACCAGATTTTCGGTTGAACGCCGCGAGGGCGCTAATGCCCGCCTACCGAGCTTGGACGGTGGCGGCGAACCTGGATCGTGTGCGTTCGACCCAGGTGTCGAATCCGCTCATCGAGGGGTTGAGCGAGCGGGCGACGGCGACGTCCCGCAGTCGTGCGTGTTCGGGCACTTCCGCCATGAACTGGAACATGTTGGCGGCGATGTCGATGCCGGGGAAGGGCAGGGAGCGGAAGGCTTCTAGTGGCATCGGCTGGTACTGGACCCGCTCACCGAACACCCGCGAGAGCCCGCCCGCGAGTCGCTCGCCCGTGGTGCACTCGGCTGCGAGACCGACTGTGGTGCCGCGGTACTGCTCCGGTTGCTGGAAGATTGCGTAGGCGCAGCGGCCGATGTCCTCGGCGGCGATGCCTGGCAGCGCGGCGTCGCCGAGTGGGATGGCTAGCGAGAGGACGCCGTCCGGTCCCGGTTGTGGAGCGCCTTTGCCGAAGACGAACGCGTCCCAGTGAGTCGGCGGGAGCAGGTAGGTCGTCGGTACGCCGGCGGCCTCGAACGCCCGATCCCCGTCGGCCTTGGCGTCGAAGGGCGGCACCTTGTAGCGGTCCATGACCGTGGGCATCCGCTCGTCCTCGAGTGGGTACCACCGGCGGGTGTCCTCCATCGTGGACCAGATCGCATGCCGGACGCCCGCCGCCGCGGCGGCACGTGCCTGGTTGCCGGCCTGTACGGTCTCCCGCTCCGGGGAGAAGTGCTCCCAGAACGTGGTCATGCAGAAGACGCCGTAGGCGCCGTCGAACGCGCTGACCAGGCTGTTCACGTCGTCCAGGTCTGCGCGTACGACGGTGGCGCCGAGCTCGGAGAGCGCCTGGGCGGCCGCCGAGTCGGGTGTGCGGGTGATAGCGCGGCACGTGAAGCCGCCCTCCGCGTCGGAAAGGATGGCCCGGGCGAGTCCGCCGGCGGTTGCGCCGGTCGCGCCTACTACGGCGATTGTCTTGTCTTCGCTCATGCCTCGACGCTAGGAGCACGGCGACGCCTCGCGCGTCGACCGATCTACTCAGCAGGGGTACTCAGATCGCTGCGTTGCACCCAGAGCGCAATCTGGCTGCGGTTACGCACCTGCAGCTTGTCGAGGACGTGCTGCACGTGGTTCTGCGCCGTGCGCTCGGAGATGTAGAGCCGGGCCGCGATCTCGCGGTTGGTGTGTCCTCCGGCGACAAGGACGGCCACCTGTTGCTCCCGCGGGGTCAGGACGGTGTGCCTCTTCTCATCGAGGTGCCTGAGCAGGGCAGACGCCTTCTCGAAGATCGGCGGCATCCCCAACGCGACGCAGCGTTGTTGAGCGTCCAGGGCCAGGGAGCGTGCGCGAGAGAGGTCCCCGGGCCCGCCGCGGCGGGTCAGTGCCCGGGCGAGCTCGTACTCCGACTCGGCCTGGAATCCTTCCGCGCCGCTGGCGGCACAGGACTTGGTTGCAGCTTCCAGGTCGGCGATCGCGTCGTCGAGCAAGTCGAGGTGTGTTGCGCCTATCCCCAGCCACAGCTCGGCCGGCCCGAGGTAGGCCATCGCGTAGCGTCCGTTGACGATGTGGTGTCCGCGGAAGGCCCCAAGCCGGTCCCGCAGGGTCGTCACGTCGTCATCGGCGCCGACGGCGGTCGCTGTGAGCAGCCCCATCGCCCAGGTGAACAGAGCGCCGTGTGGCGTCTCCTGCCACTCCGACGCCGGGCCGAGACGGCGGTAGAGCCGAGTGGCCTCCGGGATCCGGCCCAGGTCGGATAGCACCGCGGCCGGTCCGAGCGTCATCACGATGCCCTCGGTCGGCCAGTCCTGTTCGGCGGGATCCTCGCTCATCCCTAGCGCTTCGAGCGTCGGGCCCGGGTAGCCGATGTGATGGCCGAGGATGGCCAGGAAGCCGCCGTGAAGCAGGAACGCCGGCGGATGGCCGGTAGCCGCCACAGTGGCCAGCGCCTGGGCGCCGTACCGTTGGGCTTCGCCCAGCTGACCGTGTGCCTGGGCCAGGACTGCGCGGCAGCGGAGCACCCGCCAGCGGGAGATCGGCCCCCCGATCCGGGTGGCCCAGCGGGTCATCCCTTCGATCTCGCGCCCGGCCTCGCGGATCTCACCGCGTTCGCACGCGGCGTCGAATCGCCACTCGGCCGCGGACAGCAGAAGATCAGGGCGCCGGGTCCGAGTGCCAAGCTCCGCCATCCGGTCGGCGGTGGCCTCGCGTTCACCAAGCCCGTCGGGGCCGGAGCGGACCATGTGGTGGCCGACGAGCGCCGCCTCCAGGGCCTTGACGTCCTGACTGTCGACGACCAGGGACAGTGCCTCGGCGACCGCGCGCTCGGCCTCCTCGATGTCGGAGAGGTGGTCGCACACGACGGCGTATGCCGCGAGGACGCGTGCCCGCCAGCCTGCCTGCTCTGGACCGAGGACGTCGAGCGCCTGCTCGCACAGGTCGCGGATCAGCCGGTCGATCTGGGGGTCGAAGGTCGGTTCGACGATCAGTGCCGACTCGGCGGCGAGGTCCGTGAGGCCCAGGCGAATGGCCACCCCCATGACCTGTTGGCAGCTGTGAAGCGCGCCGGGCATGTCGGCCGCAAGGGCCTGCGCGGACGCCAGCCTCAGCGTCAACCGAGACCGAGCCTGCTCATCGGCCCCGCTGCCCCGCGTCAGCGACAGGGACTGGGCGAACCAGCGGCACGCGTCCTCGTACGCGTGTTGCCGCAACGCCGCTCGGCCTGCCTGTTCGGTCCAGTAGAGGGCAGGAGCTGAGCCGCCTGCCACCGCAGCCTCGGCCCAGTGGCGCGCCAGGGCGAAGACAGCCGCCCCGTCGTGGTGGCCGGTGTGCTCCCAGCCGGCGCATTGCGCTTCGATCGCCTCTGCGGCACGCCGGTGAAGCGACGCCCGTCGGGCCGTGTCCATGGCTGCGTCGATGGCGTCCCTGATGAGGGCGTGGGTGAACCGCCACTGTCCCGGCTGGCGCCTCGGGGTCACGAAGGCGGCGGCGGCTGCTTCATCGAGGGCCGCAAGGACTGCTGGCTCTTGCCGCTCGGTCATCGCCGCCAGGAGCGGGATCTGGAACTCCACGCCGATGACTGCGGCGCCCTCCAAAGCACTGCTAGCGGCCGGCGTCAGCTGGGAGAGCCGCGAGCGGACGCTGTCGCGTACCGATCGTGGGACGGCGGAGAGGTCGCCATGATCGGCCAGCTGGCGGGCAAGCTCAGCGGCGAGAAAGGGATTGCCGGCCGTGGCCTCCATCAGCAGGGTGAGCTCGGCCTCAGTCGGTTCCCGGCCTGCGATCGACGCGACCTGCTGCTGGAGACCGGCTTGCGAAAGGCCCCGCAGCTCGAGCTGCCTCGTCTGCGGTTCCCGGGGGAGCTCGGACAGGGGCCCGGACGTCTCGCGGCACGTCACCACCACGAGCAGCTGCTCGTCCCGCGCCGTCCGCGCTAGGTGACGCGCGAGCAACTGAGAGCCGATGTCCGCGGCGTCGGCGTCGTCGAGCACGACCACCAGCGGGGAAGTGCGCGCAGCCGCAAGGACCGCGGCCGTGACGTCGTCGAACCACCGCAGCCGTTCCTCGACCGACCGCTCACCGGTCATCGCCCGGAGGGCGGCGAGAGCATGCGAGTCCGCGCGACCGGCCGCTTCGAGGGCCGTGATCACCTCGGCCCAAAGCCGGTACGGCGGCCCCCCGTCCGTGCCGACTGCTCGGCCCCACGCCACGACGACACCTCGGCTACGCGCCACCGCGGTTAGTTCGTCAGCCAACCGCGTCTTCCCGATGCCAGGCTCTCCCACGCACACGAGCACTCGAGCACGGCCGCCCTCAGCATCCTCGAGACCGTCGAGAAGTGCAGCCAGCTCTGCGTCACGCCCCACCAAGATCGACACCGGCGGCCCCCTTCATCCGCGGCCTCCGGACTCATTGTGGCTGACGAATCCAGCCAGCGACCTCGTTTGGCGTTCTCGCGTCGCTTGGCCATGGCAAGGGCAGACTGCGCCGTGGACGTCGAGTGAGGGAACCGCCGCGTGGGTAGCCAGGATCCGCTCGTCCAAGACCGCATCGGCGACCGCCCGCGCCGAGGGTGGGCGGGTCTTGGCGGCGTAGTACGTGGACGGGGCGATCTTGGCGCCGGCCTCGGTCAGGGCCCGGCAGATCGGCTCGACTCCGTGCACGTCCTTGTGCCGGTCGATGTAGCTGATCAGCGAGTGGAGGGGCGGTCGAGCTCCGCCGCGAAGAATGCCGAAGCGCTCTTGAGGATCGCGTTCGCGCGGCGCAGCTCACGGACCTCCCGCTCCAGCTCGGCGATCCGGGCCTTGTCCTCGGTCGTGACCCCGGGCGCCTTCCCGGCATCGACGCGGGCCTGCTTGACCCAGTTGCGCAACGTATCGCCGTTGATGCCGAGCTGGTCACCGACGCGTAGGCACGCGGCGTTGATGCTCGGACCGCCTGGGTCCTCGACCAGGTCCATCACGAGCCGGATCGCGCGCTCACGCAGCTCGTCCGGGTACTTCCTCGGTGCTGGCATGACTCCACCCTTTCGCGGGTTGGGAGCCTCCATCAATCCCGGGGCGGTTCAATCCCGGGCAGCGGACCGGACACCCGGCCAGACCTGGTGCAGCGGGCGTTCACCGCCACGGCCCCGGACCAGCTGTGGGTCGCGGACATCACTTACTGCCGCACGTTCGCCGGCTGGGTGTACGCCGCGTTCGTCATCGACGTCTTCTCCCGCCGCGTCGTCGGCTGGCAGCTATCGAAGAACCTACGCACCGACCTGGCGCTCGACGCCCTCGAGATGGGGTTGTGGGACCGGGCCCGCGCCGGCCGGGACACCACGGGGCTGATTCACCACTCCGACAAGGGAGTTCAGTACGTCGCCGTCCGCTACACCCAGCGGCTGGCGGACGCCGGCGCGGTCGCCTCCGTCGGGTCGACAGGCGACTCGTACGACAACGCCTTGGCCGAGGCGTTCAACTCGCTCTTCAAGGCCGAGCTGATCCGCAACCGTGGTCAGTGGCGATCGATCGATGACCTCGAGATCGCCGTCGCGGAGTACATCGACTGGTTCAACCACCGACGCCTCCACGGCGAGATAGGACTCATCCCACTCGTCGAGCTCGAAGACCAGCACTACCGCCACAACCCCGCGGCGGCTAACCGTCGTCGCGTCAGTTCCGAGCCTCCACTAAACCCGGAACGGGACAGCCAGAGCCTGCGGGCTGGCTGGCCTGGACGTCACGCGCGGGTCACCGCCAATAGAGGGTCGGACTGCAGTCGGGGCAGATTGACTTGCCCAAGCTTTCGCCTGTGGGGCAGCAATAGTGAGTCACGGGCCGGAGCTCGGGCCCGAGATCCAGACGGAACCAACGGTCCTCACCGTCCAAGCGGAACTGATCCGGATAGGACCAGAGGATCGATTCCAACGTCTCGGCAGGCTGGTAGGTGACGTCACGGGCGCCGGGCCGGACGAACTGGTCAGAGATTTCCTCAATGTCCATCGGGCCGCCGCCGAGGAGTTGTCGCAGCCTGTTGAGGGTCGCGGGCGAAGCAGCAGTCCTCTTCGGGCTTCTCGGTCGCATCCTCGTCCCCTCTCGACCGTGCGATGTTGAATGAGTTTCGCCCATGAGGGGCTTCCGCTGAGACGAATCATCAGAATCCCTAGCGCCGACTGGCACACAACCCGCTGCTACGGCCACTACGGGACTGTTGGAACCCGCAGGCGGCGGGATGATGCTGTCTTCACGGCCACTGCGGCGTTTGGCTGCGAGGGGCCGTGGTCCACCGTTCTGCACAGCCATTGTCAATGGCCGTGGCGGTTCAACGTCCTGCCATCATGAGTCGCCTCATGCTCGATCCCTTGACCGGTGACCTCGGGCCCCAGCTCATCGAGCCGGCAGAAGTCGTCAGGTAGGGCAGGCGAAGTTGGCGCTCGGCACGCCGAAGTCTTGCAGATGGGTGGTCTGAGAACTTCCATCCTCGGGACGTCTCGACGCCTACTCAGCGACCGACGCGCCGCCAACGCCTATTCCCTCATCTGTGATGAGCCGCGAACGCTCAGAAGGATAGAGACAGTTCATCCACCGTTCGTGCAGCGCTCAGCCGCTTGCTGCGAACGGTGCCGCACGGGGCAACCGTCGTGCCGATACACGCCACCCTCGGAACGGGTGACCTTGGGGCGACTGTCAGGTGCGCCGTCGTCTTCAAGGCTCCCTTCCGCATGTGCGCCTTCGTCAACGAGGCCGTCTTCGTCGTGCTGAAGAGTAAATGCGACGACCTCGGCGGCCTCCCAAAGGCTTTCCGCGTGGGCCCGAATCGTTTGGGCGGCGACGCCTGGCATTTCCAGAGCGTGGTGATGTTTTTTCCTACGCCGTTCAGTGATGAACCAAGGCCGTAGACCCTTGTGATCACCGATGAGATAACGGTCGTGAAAGTCGGCACGCCTGAGCTCGCGAACTCCACCATCTTCATTGGGCGGCGTCAGGCGGATTTGAATTGCGAGCTGGGCGAGGCGACCCGCGCTCAACTTGTTGCTCACGAGGAAACGGGATGCGTTGCTGTCCTTGAGGATGTGGACGAGTTCTTGGGCGTCGAGGTATCCGTCGACGACGAACGCCTCACCAGATTCTGCGATGACGCCGAGCACCCGGCCGTAAGCGAGTTCGTCGTCGGCTGTCAGGACCATGACGGATGCATCCTCGTCGCCAGCCTCGGTCGAGGCCTCCGCCCGCAGCAATGCGTGTCCGAGGAGCGTGACGCCGTAGCGGCCTCGATTGTCCCGCTCGATCCACCCCAGCCGGCGGAGATGGGCTAGGAACTTCTCACGCGGTTCGTCGGGAGCGTACTTTGCGGGTCGCCCCGGCCTCCCGGGATGATCTCGTACTCACCTTGCAGGGCGATGCTCGCGCTCTGGAAGGCGGCCAAAAAGCCCCGCATCGCTGGCGCGTTGGGCCCGAAAGCCGATGACCCGAACGCCGCCCCAAGGGTCGTACCAATCCGCGCCTGGTGGGCTCCGCTGATCTGCGCCAGCACTTCGGGAGTGACGAGTTGGTTGAAGATTGATGGACCTTTCCTGACCCGCCGCTCGGGACTGCTGGGACCGCAGGTTCCAAGAGCCGGCCGCGGCGCCTCGGCCTACGGTCCGGCATCTTCCTCCACTCGTTGATTTCGCGACCCGTGGGTCGATAGCCTCCGCGGTTCGCGGTCGCGATGAACGTCATCGCGACCCGCTGTTGTTTCTTGACGATCACCACGTGTGCATTCCACCACCTATCGAGCGAATCAGGGTCGTTCTGACGTTACGGCGGACCACCCACGTAGCCAACCGCTGCGCCCACCCATCTCTGGGTCGGGGCGCCTCCGTATGCCCGAGGAGCACCAATGCCGACCGACTGGCCGTTTGCGGCCATGCCCTTACCGCCCATCGGCCCGAGGATCGATCACCCGCGCTGGGACCGGGCCGAGCAGCGCGCGAAGCGTCGCCGCGCCCGCGCCGCCCTGCGCTAACAGGAGGCCCGCTCACGCGCCTCCCATCCGAGTGGGATGACTGGCGGGGGTGAGACGCGCCACGGCGCCGTGCTCAGCGCGCGGGTCCGGGCGCGCCCATGCCGGCCTATCATCTGCGGCTGCGATCAGGTTGCGGCATTGTCGGTCGTCGCAGACAGAATGCCCCTATGGCAGAGCTTTCCTACATGGTCCGGGACGACTGGGGCCAGCGGGGCACGGCCATGGGCCAGCAGAGCGCGGTGATCAGGAACTGGCTCGGCGACCCGCCATACGTCTTCCTGACTCCTAACCTCAACAAGTACGAGAAAGAACACGACGCAGATCGCGAATTCGTCGAGTACGTTGCCGCCGACGCGACGTCACGTCGAATACTGGCCCTCACAGACCTAGATGAGTTCGGCCGAGAGGGGGACAGCGTTCTAGACTGCTCCGTCGTCGTCCTGCACCCGTACGAGGAGCGCGGCTGCGAGATGCTGCGTAGGGTGATTCGGAACGGCAGGGTGGCCCGCATATTCGTGATCATCTGGACACGCGCGGACCTGGTTCGCACGATGCTCCAGGGGCTCGGTGCTGTCGATCTGCACACTGGTGACCGGGTACCCCCGCCGGACTCGGTGCTGTTCGAGGCGGCCATTTGCATGGCGGGCGAGCAATACAACGGATTGGGCACCGGCAATGGGAAGAACGCTGTTGTACAACTTCTACGAAGCTTCGCTGCAGTTGGATACCCTCTCGATGCAGATATTTGGCTTCGCGCCTTCTTTGCCGCGGGCGGGGAGTTCAAGGAGGCGGAAAAGGTGGCGAAGTTGATCACCGAAGTGCAGCGTGGGCTGAAGCACCGCGTCAAGCCACGTTATAAGCCCGACATTGTTGAGGTCCTCCGGGCGAGAGCTGGTCACAAGGCCGCCACCTAGTTCGACCTGGCCGAGCCATCCCGTTAGGCATCGGGTCCTCACCTACGAAGTGCTCGAAGGAAGTGTTTTGGCTGAGCCCTCGCTGTCCCGGCCCGTCCAGCCAGACACGAGGGGGATGTGTTCCTTTCCTAGGTCGTCCAGCCCCGGTGTCGCTGCGCACGATGAGAGCGAGTCGCGCCCGGAACTGCCGCCACTCCGCCTGCGCCTTGCTTGCCGCATCGACTGATCTGGCCGTACCCGCCGCGACACGTCGTCAGGCGGTGGTGTGACGCGGGTTCGACATCCCCGTCTGCTGGCTCCGTCGTGCAAATCGTCGATCACCGGCTCCGCGAAGTGTCCGTCAGTGGATGCGTGACAACTGCTCACCTCACGAGTTCGTCGACTGCAGCCCGCAAGACGTCGTCATCCTTCGGCCCTTCGGCC
>NZ_JBFULD010000162.1:0-9314 GCF_056400505.1 Terrabacter sp. P5_B1 | reverse complement strand
CCCGTTACGACGCGACCACCCTGGGCACGACCCTGTGCGAGGTCTACACCCCGGAGCCTGCGGGCCCCCGGCCGGTGCTGACCCCCCTGCCGGACTGGGGCCGGGCCTCGTGAGTGCCCTCGAGGCCGCGCTGGCCCTCCTCGTGCCGAGGGGGACCCCGGTCGTCCACGTCCACGGCACCCGACCCGCCTCAGGCACGGCGATCCCGGACCTGTCGCCCGGGGCGCAGCTCGTCTTCCTCGACGGCCGGCGCCTCAGCGCCCGCCGCCTGCGGCAGCTGGCGCGGGACGCAGGCCTCGTCGTCGACCGTGAGCTGGTCGTGCTGCCGGGCCTGAGCGCGCCGGCCTTCGTCGTCGAAGACGCCGTCGAGAGCATGGGCTGGTTCTGGAACGCCTTCGCCACGGTCCCACCCGGGCGCTCCRGGGGCGCTCTCCTCATCACCGCGACGACCCGCCTCGGCCGTCACCGCCCCCTCGTCGGGTGGGTCGGCCGGCTCGTGCCCGGGCGCATGGTCATCGCCCACCGCCCATGACGACCTCGACCCGTCTGCCGGGCTCACCCGACCTCGTGGCCGTCGAGGACGTCCTGCAGCAGCACCTGGGCGCCCGGTCGCTCCGACTCGCCGTCGTGGCCATGTCGCGGGACGACAACCCGAAGGCGGTCGTGATGGCGACGCCGCCCGGTACGAGGACGCCCGTCCTGGCCGTGAAGGTCGCCCTGACGCCGGGCGCCGGGAGGTCGGTGCGTGCCGAGGCGGCGGCGCTCGAGCGCCTCGCCGAGCTCGACCCGGGGCTCGTCGGCGGCACGGTCCCGCGTGCGGTGGCGCTGCACGACACCCCGACGGGAACGATGCTCGTGACGACGGTCTCGCACGGGCGCCCGCTCTCGGTCGACTACCACCGGTGGCACCACACCGGCCGCCGTCGCAGCGTCGAGGCCGACTTCGACGCGGCGGGGGCGTGGCTCTCCGAGCTGCACGGGGTCGGGGTCCCACCGGAGTCCGAGCCGGACCTCGGTGGCCTGCTGCTGAGCCGCTGGCYCGACGACGGCCTGGGCAAGGCCGCAGCGCAGGTATGCCGTGACTCGCGAGAGCGCGTGGGCGAGCTCGACGCCGGCCACGTCACGCACGGCGACTTCTGGTGCGGCAACATCCTCCGCTCGGGCCGGCGGGTCACCGGTGTCGTCGACTGGGAGCACACGAGGTTCGGGGCGGCCCCGCTCTGGGACCGGGTGCGTTTCGCCCTCGCCTACACCCTCTACCTCGACCGGCACACCCGGGCGGGGGCCCCGGTCCACGGCCACGCCGGCCTCCGGGCGGGTGTGTGGGGTGAACCCGTCCGGCACCTGCTGCGGAGCGAGGACTGGTACGCCGAGCGCGTCGCGGCCTTCGTCACGTCCGGGCCGGGGTGCCAGCTCCCCACGACGACCTGGCGCGATGCCCTGCTGGTGGGGCTGGGCCAGGTGGCGGCGACGAGCGACGAACCGGGCTTCGCCCGCGCGCATGCCCTTCTCCTCGCGGAGGCCGGGTCATGACCACCGCGGTTCCGAGGGCGGGCACCGCAGGGTCCCAGAGGGCACCCGGGCTCTGGGCGAGCCGCCGCCCCGTGACGCCGGCGTCGCCGTCCCTGCGCCGCGTCATCGCAGCGGCGGTCGCGTGCATGCCGCTCCTCGAGCCGTCCGGGCTCGGCAACACCTCACCCGCGGACCTGCCCATCGTCCTCGCCATCCTGGGCGTCCTCCTCTGGCTGTCGCGCAACGGCGTGCGTCTGCACGTGCCGTATGCCGCGGGGGTGTGGCTGCTGATCCTGGCTGGGGCCGTCGCGGCACTGGCCAACCTGCAGATCCGCTCGACCTCGGTGCTCGCGCAGGACCTCTTCCTCCTGCTCTGGGTCGCCACCGTCGCCAACGCGGTGCGGGCCGACCGCTCGCTCGTGCGACTCGTCTGCGGCAGCTGGTGCTGGAGCGGGATCGTGTGCGCGGGGCTGCTGGTCGTCGGTCGACTGGCCGGCATCCCGTGGTTGGCCGGCCAGAGCGACCGAGACGGCTCGCGCGCCGCACTGACGTTCGGCGACCCCAACCTGGCCGGCAACTACTTCGTCTCGTGCCTCTTCATCGTCCTCGCCGCCCGATGCCCGCGGCGTGGCGCGCTGCGCGCGGGAGCCGTGATCCTGCTGGTGCTCGCGGTGGTCTTCACCGGGTCCCAAGGCGCCATGCTCGGGATGGTGGTGGGCCTGGGGGCGGCAGCCATCGTCGGTTCGTGGAGGTCGCGCGGTCCCATCACGGCTACCGGTCTTGCGTGCGCCGTGGCCCTGGCCGGGGGGCTTCTCGTCACGTCGGTCGACTGGACCGCGTTGCAGGAACAGGCTGCTGCCAGTGGGCCGGTCCTGCACGACTCGTTCGGTCGCGGCGACTCCTCGAGCCAGGACCGGCAGGTCCTCTTCGCCGAGGGCCAGCGCCTCTTCTGGAACGGCACCCTCGTCGGCGTCGGGCCGGGACGGACGGAACCGACCCTCGCCTCGATCCCGGCGCCGTACGTCAAGGAGGCGCACAACGACTACATGGCGACGCTCGTCGAGCTGGGGGTCCTCGGGGGCGTCGGTCTCGTCGTGCTGATCGCCTCCATCGCGTCACGGCTGGCCCGTGTCGCCGGACGACCCGGACGACCTGGGCGCGACGGTGACCGGTCGACCGTCCGGGAGCTCCTCCCGGCGCCGCACTTCCTCGTCGCGATGGCCGTGTCGTTCCTGGTCGCCGGGCTGTTCTACGAGGTGCTGCACTTCCGCCATCTGTGGGCCTTCCTGGGCCTGCTCGCCGGGCTGGACCTGATCCGTGCCGACTCGTCCCGACCGTCCGAGAGGCGATGACATGGGCATACGCCTGGACCCCATCCGCGGACGGCGTCGCCGCCGCATCCCCGGACGGGACGTCCTCGACAACATCACGGCCCGGCTGGTCGCCGTGGTCGCGCTGGGACTCGGCACGATCCTCGTCGCACGGGTCGGGGGCGCCGAGGACGTCGGTCTGCTGGCCCTGCTCCGCGTCGTGCCCGGGCTGGTCGGCGTCCTGGCTGCCTGTGGTCTGCCCGGCGCCATGGGCTACTTCCTCGCCGGGCCCCACTCGACCGAGGCGCGCCTGTGGCCCACGATCCTGGCGCTGCTCGCCGCAGGCATCGGGATCGGCATGGCGGCGTGGTTCGTGCTCATGCCGGCGCTGCGCGCCATCCTCTTTCAGGACACGAGCACGCTCGTGCTGGTCCTCGCCGGCGTCAGCGTCGGGACCCAGCTGCCCCTCGCCGTCGCCAAGTCGAGCCTTCAGGGCCTCGACGACCGGCGGGGCTCCAACGCCGTCACCGCCGCCGAGGAGGCCGCGTTCCTCCCCGCGTTCGGGATCGCCTACCTGCTCGGACTGCGTGGAGCCCTGCTGCTCGTGGTCGTGCTCATCGTCGCGGACGTCGTCGTCGCCGGGGCGGGATGGGCCCGTCTCGGGCGTCAGGTGCACGGCCGGGGGATGCGGATGGCCGGGCGCCCCGACCGGGAGCTCGCCCGCAGCATCGTGTCGTTCGGCCTGCTCGGTCAGGTCGGCGGCCTGGTCAACCTGCTCAACCTGCGCTTGGACTTCCTCGTCCTGGGCTCCATCGCCGGACCGGCGCCTCTTGGCGTGTATGCCGTGGCGTCGAAGTTCGCAGAGCTCGTCAAGCTACCGGCGCTCGCGGTGACCTGGGTGAGCTACCCGCGGATCGCCCGCCTGGGGCCGGAAGAGTCCGCGAAGATGGTGCGCCGACAGCTGCCGTGGCTCGGCGCCCTGGGCATCGTGGGCGCCGTCGTGCTGGCGCTCGCCGCGGGACCCCTGCTCCCAGCCCTCTACGGTCAGGAGTTCGTCGACTCCATCGTGCCGGCAGCCATCATCGCCGTGGGCCTCGTCGCGTCGCCGGCAGGCGGCCTGGCGAGCGGCTACCTCCTCGGGACCCGGCGCCCGGGCACCAACTCGGTGCTGCAGACCGTCGGCCTGCTCGCCACCCTCGGCCTGGACCTGCTGCTCATCCGCTCGTTCGGGGTGATCGGGGCAGCCGTGGCCAGCGCCATCGCCTACCTGGTCACTGACCTCAGCACCGTGCTCGTCGTGCGACGGCTCACGGCTCGGGTCCCATGACGCGGGGGCGGCTCCTGGCAGCGATCGCCGTCGCGTGGGCCCTGCTGGCAGGGGGGTGCAGTGCGTCGGCGCCCAGCCCGGCTCGTCCCGCCTCGAGCGCCGCCGGCACCCAGCCAGCCCCCGACGGCAGGTACGCCCAGCTCGTCGACGACCTCCGGGCGAAGGGAGCCGGCGTCTGGGTCGAGTCCGACGTCGTCAAGGCCTACCGAGCCGGCCCGGAGCGGTACCGCCAGGTGCTGGGTATCGTCCTCGCCCTCGCGCGCCGCCCGGGTGTGGCCGGCATCAAGATCGCTGACGAGCTCGGCTACAACGACGGCACGACGAGGGAGCAGGCGGCGGCCCTGATCCGACAAGCCGTCACGGACATCCACACCGCGTCCCCGCGGACGAAGGTGCTCATCGACGTCGTCGTCCCCGAGCTGGGGTGTCTGTCGTGGACCGCGACGTCGACGCCTGCCATGCGGATGTGCGGGGCGAACGGCGTGGATGCCAACCCTGGGGCGAGCCTCGAAGCCGTGGACGGCTATGCCGCCTCCGGGGTCGACGTCATCGATCTCAGCGCGGGCCTCCAGGACGACAGCTGGTACGTCGCACAGGGCACCTCCCGAGACGAGGCGATGCGACAGAGCTGGCGGGAGGCGGTGCGTCGGTGGGGATCCAAGGTGACCTTGCAGGCGCGCAAGGCGCTGGCCCATCCGGGGTCCTACTCCGGCGACGCGGCCCAGGCCGAGGCCGATGTCCACACCTACGTCGACATCCCGCTCGCCGAGGGCGCGAAGGCGGTCGACATCTGGACGTGGGCTCAGCGCTACCGCGGCCAGATCGTCACCCTCACCGATCCCGGAGCCGCACCGAACGCCCTGACCCGTGCGCTGCAACAGAGGCGAAAGGAAGGAGCGCGGCTGTGGACACACATGACACCCTCGACGTACCAGGTCGATCGGGCACACGACGTGGCCGCGGTGGCGAGTCAGTTCGACGACGTCCTCGTCGCCGCCGGGACGGGGTGAGCTCGTCGGGCGCCGCTCGCGTCAGCGCCGCTCGTCGGGCCCTGGACGTCGTCGTCGCAGCGATCGCCTTGGTGCTCACGGCGCCGCTCGTGGCGGTCGCGGTGGTCGCCATCCGTGCGACGAGTCCCGGGCCGGCGCTGTTCCGTCAGGAGCGCGTCGGTGCCGGCGGTCGGCCCTTCACCATCCTCAAGCTGCGCACCATGACGAGCGGTGGCCGTGGGCTCGACATCACGATGGGTCGCGACTCCCGGGTCACGAAGGTGGGGGCCGTCCTTCGTCGCACGTCGCTGGACGAGCTGCCGCAGCTGATCAACGTGCTCCGGGGCGAGATGACCCTCGTCGGTCCGCGACCGGAGACCGTCGCGCTGGCGCGGCGCTACCCGCCCGAGTGCCGGTGGGTGCTCGAGCACACCCCGGGCCTGACCGGGCCCGCCCAGATCAGGATGCGCGACTCGCGCGTGCTCGAGCCGGACGCCTCCGCGCTCCTCGGAGGTGCCATCCACGACCCCGAGACGTGGTACCTCCAGACCATCGTGCCGCGTCGCGTGGAGCTGGATGCCCACTATCTCCGGGCACCGTCGCTGTCGCGCACCCTGCTCGTGCTTCTCGAGACCGCGGTCTACCTGCTGCGGCCCCAGTGAGGGACCTGATGCCGGCAGCACGCACCTCGAAGAGGCGCGTGCTGCCGGCGTTCGGGCGGCTCAGTGGAGGGTCGGGGCCGTCGCTCGGGTCACCTGCAGCGGGTCGCACCTGGCATTGAGGCAGGCTCCGCTCGCGAGGTCGAACTCGAAGTTGTGACCGAGGCAGCGGAGCACCCCGTCGTGGATGAGGCCGCCGTACTGGAGGTCCTCACCGGCGTGCGGGCAGTAGCGGCTCACGACGTAGTCCGCGTGGCCGTCGGAGAGCACGACCGTCTCGGCCGGGTCGCGGTTCGTCTCGTAGCCCTCGACCGCCTCGAGGGCGTCCCGGTCCGCGTGCTTGAGCAGGCCCACGAGGTAGTCGTTGTAGACGTCGGGGTCGCGGCTGGCGCGGATGCGCAGGGAGAGGAACAGGTCCTCCCACCGGACCCGCCCCCTGAGCACCGCATCGAGCCAGCGCGCCTCGACGGTGAGGTGGTAGCCGGGCATCCGGCTCGACGGGCTCAGGTCGACCTCGGTCGTGTCCGGTCCGAGCCGCACGTCCCAGGTGCCACCCGCCGGTCCGAGCACCTCGAAGCGGACGGTCATGCCGATGCGCTGAAGGAAGTAGTCGGACAGGGCGCCGAGGTCCAGGAAGTGGTCTCGGAAGCGCTCGGCGAGCCCGCTCTCCGGAGCCGGGTCGGGCAGCTGGGCGTGGACCGCGGCGATCTCGTCGGCGCGCCGGCCGGCATACGCGCGCAGGTAGTCGGAGGTGTCCTCGAAGGAGAAGTCCACCCACATCGGGTCGCGTTCGACCTCGCCGGAGCCGGCGTGCAGACGGTCGCCGGGCAGCAGGCAGAGTGCGGTCTGGCCCGGCAGCCGCTCCCTGAGGAACGCGAGGGCCTGTCCCTGGTGGGGGAAGATGCCCGGGTGCTGCGCCGTGGGGTTGTGGCGCGCGACGGCAGGGTCGAGGAAGGCGGGCGGCCCGGCATACGGCACGACGATCTTCGGCGGAGCCGAGCGGAGGAGGCGCGTCACGGCCCGGAACTTGCCCAGACGCTTGTCGGAGCTGATGCGCTCGACGACCTCCGGCGGGTAGTCGTAGCAGATCGGGTGCCAGGAGGCCCCTGACATCTGCACGCCCATGACGTCGATGGGCCGACCGGCCTCCTCCGCGGCCCTGCGCAGCTGGCTGACGCTGAGCCGCGCGTCGTTGGTGTGCAGCACGGCGTGCCCGTCGACGTAGACGAGGATGGCGGCGTCGTGGCACATCGGGCTCAGCTCGGGGATGACCGTCACCCAGTCGCCGCGGTCGTTGAGGGCCAGCCGTTCCCACGCGTCGAGCTCGATGACGACGTTGCGGATGCCGGCTCCCGCGATGCGGTTGCGCATCTCCCTCGAGGGATAGCGCGGGATGACCAGGCGCATCGACGGCGAAAGGGCCTGCAGCAGTGGCAGATCCAGATGATCGAGATGCTCGTGCGAGATGGCGACCCAGTCCGCGTCGAGCATCTGCGGAGTGCGCACGTGGGCGTTGTCGGGAAACGGGAACCAGGAGCCGAGGAAGGCACCGCCCGGCGACATCCACGGGTCGCACAGCATCCGCAGGGCCGGTGCGTCGATGCGCAGGCCGGCGTGGCCGAGGGAGGTGACAAGGGGTCCGTTCATGCCTCGACGATCCGCCGACTTGCCCGCGACCGACACCGGCGTGGGGTTGACCGCGCCCTACGTCGTWTGACGGAGCCTCAGAGCCCGCAGTAGCGGCGCAGGGCGGTCAGGTCGCCTCGGAGGCTGGCTCCGATGTCGGTGTGGCGTTGGGCCGAGGTGTCCGACCTGGTGGTGAGGGTGGTGCGGTAGGCGACGAGGTCGTCGGCGAGGTTCTGCGCGAGCTCGCGGACGTCGTCGGAGGCGGTGGCCTTGGCGGCGTTGGTGGCTCGGCTCAGCGCCGCGGTGACCACGGTGGTCGGGGCGCCGGGCGCGGTGGCGGTGACGGCGGCGGCGACGAGCAGGCCGATGGTCGGGCAGTCGGTGGGAGCGCCTGCCGGGCGTGCCGCGGCCTGCTGCATGAAGGGGCCGGCCTGGGACGCCCCGCTGGCGAGGAAGGCGGCGCCGAGGGCGAGCACGGCGGTCAGGGCGACGCCGAGCAGGAGCTGCCAGCGGTGGGAGGTGGTCGAGTTGCTCATGGAGTCGTCCCGCTTCTAGGGGAGGGGCTGGTACTCGTAGGCGCCGCGGTCGTCGTACTTCCGGCTGCCCGCGCCGGTGTTGACCGTTGCCGGGTCGTCGACCCGGGCTTGCCCGCCGGCGTCCAGTCCGGGCTGGCCCGGTGCACCGGAGTCGGCGGAGTCGATCGCGGGGGAACCGCTGCGGAGGGCGAAGTCGCCCAGCGACGGGTTGGTCCAGCGGGGGTCGGCCTGCAGGGCGTGGGCCTCCTGCCCGCTGGCTGCCTGGAACGCGGCCAGGGAGGTGTAGGACGTCGACCCCCAGACCATCATCGTGCCGCCGCTGACGCTGAGGTTGACGAGGTCGTAGTCGAGGCTCGTGCCGAGCTGCGAGGTGGCGTCGACGCGGATGTTCCCGCGCGTCCGTGGGCACTTGACCGTGCCTCCGGCGCCGTCAGGGCACGAGGCGGCGTTGTCGACCGAGACGTTGTTCGCGAGCGTGAAGCCGCTGGCCGTCCCGGAGGGCACGCCCTCGAGGTTGATGCCGGCCGCGACGTTGTCGTAGACGGTGTTGCCGACGACGGAGCTGCCGGTGACGGCGTAGTCGTCGATGCCGTGGTCGCCGGTGATGCACCCGGCCGTGTTGCCGGTGCCCGGGGCGTTGCAGTTCGACAGCTTGACGGTCGTGAACCCCTTGTTTCGGTAGCTGACGTTGTCGACGATGGTGTTGCGGTCCCCGCCCGGGTAGGACTGGATGCCGGAGTCCTCGTTGTCGTGGACCCGGTTGCTGCTGACGACGTTGCCGGGTGCGCGCAGGTCGATGCCGACGGCGTTGCGGACGTAGCCGTAGGCGTTCAGCGAGCTCTCGTTGCCGGTGAGCTGGTTGCCGGTGGAGCCGTTCGTGAGGTAGATCCCGGACGCGGAGTTGTCGGTCACGAGGTTGCCCGTGACGACGGAGTTCGTCATCGAGTTGAGGTACATCCCGTAGGCCGTCGAGCCCTCCACGCGGAGTCCGGACGTCCGTACGGTGTTGCCCGAGAGCCGGATGCCGGTGGCGTTGTAGACGTAGATCCCGTCCTTGGTGCTGCCCTGGATCGTGAACCCCGAGACCGTGATCCAGCTCTGGTTGGAGATCGTGAAGCCGTGCTTGGCGCCGGAGATCGCCACGGTGGCTCCGGCCGCGGGCTGGAAGGTGATGGGCGAGCCGGACGTCCCGGAGTGCCAGGGGAACACCTCGTCGGTGTACGTGCCCGACGACACGAGAACCGTCTGCCCGGCCACGGCGACCTTCGCCGCCTTCGCGATCGTGCAGAACGGCACCGACGCGGTGCCCGTCCCCGTGTCGGAGCAGCCGCCGCCTCCCACGTAGAGGTAGGCGG
>NZ_JBFULD010000161.1:0-9340 GCF_056400505.1 Terrabacter sp. P5_B1 | reverse complement strand
GCCCCGAAGGGTGCGATGCGCGTCGTCGCGGGTCCCGGCGGCGTCTTCGAGGCAGCCGATGCCGTCCGCGAACGGTTCCGTTCGGCGACGGCCGGCCTCTGGCCCGATGCCCGGGGGCTCGTCCCCGCGCTGGTTGTCGGCGACACCTCGCACACCCCGCCCGACCTCACGGCGGTCATGCTCGAGACGGGACTCAGCCACCTCAGTGCGGTCTCCGGCTGCAATGTGACGTTCGTCCTCGCCGCCGTCCTCTGGCTCTGCGGAACCGTCGGCATCCGGCGTCCGTGGCGGCCACCGGTGGCCGCCCTCGGGCTGATCGGCTTCGTGGTCCTGGCCCGCCCCGAGCCGAGTGTCGTGAGGGCGGCCGTCATGGGCGTCGTCGGCCTGCTGGCGCTCTCCACGTCTCGTCGTCGGGCGGGGGTCCCCGCGCTCGCCGCCGCGATCGCGGTGCTGCTCGTGTGGGATCCGTGGCTCTCCCGCTCCTACGGCTTCGCGCTGTCGAGCGTCGCCACTCTCGGTCTGCTCGTCCTCGCCCCGCCGTGGGGTCGCGCCGCGGCGCGCTGGTTGCCGGGCCCGCTCAAGCCTCTGGGACGGGTGCTCGCCATCCCGGTCGCCGCCCAGGCGGTCTGTGCCCCGCTCGTCGTGCCGCTGCAGGGCAGCGTGTCCCTCGTCGCGGTCCTCGCCAACCTCCTGGCCGCGCCGTTCGTGGGGCCGACGACCGTCATCGGTGTCGTGGTCGCGCTCGTGTCGGTAGTCTGGGTCACCGGAGCCGGGTGGCTGGCTTGGGGAGCCGCCCTCCCGGCACAGGCGATCGCCGCGGTGGCCAGGTGGTCTGCCGGGCTGCCCTTCGACAGCCTCGACTGGGGAGACTCCGCAGGTGCAGCGGTCCTGCTCGCCGGCCTCACCGCCGGCGTCATCGCCACCGCGCCGTGGGCCTGGCATCGCAGCCGACACCGTCCGACGGTGGCCGTGGCCGTCGTCGTGCTCACGGCGGGCCTCGGCCTGCCGACGGCCCCGATCGCGTGGCCGCCGCCGGGATGGTCCCTGATCGCCTGCGACGTCGGTCAGGGAGACGGTCTGGTGGCGGACAACGGCAACGGGCACGTCGTCGTCATCGACGCCGGCCCGGACCCCGAGCCGATGCGCGCGTGCCTGGACCGTATCGGCGCGGCAGCCGTCGACCTCGTCGTGCTGACGCACTACCACGCCGATCACGTCGGGGGCCTGAGCGCTGTCCTCGAGCGCCCGGTGGCCGAGATCCGAGCGTCGCCGGTGCTCGACCCGCCTGGAGAGGCGGCTCGGGTAGCGCGGTTGGCCGCTGCGGCCAAGGTGCCGCTCGGCGAGCTGCGCGCCGGGCAACGACTGGCCGTCGGGTCGGTCACGGCGGACGTGTGGTGGCCGGCACGTCGGATCGACGCGGGGTCGGTGCCCAACAACGGCTCCGTCGTGATGACACTGCATCTGCGCGGCACGACCATCCTGCTCGCCGGCGACATCGAGCGCGAGGCCGCAGGACAGGTGCTGCACGAGGCCCAGCTCGACCCGCACCGCTGGGGACACATCGACGTGCTCAAGGTGGCCCATCACGGGTCGAGCAACCGCGACGACCGGCTCCTGGACCACATCGACGGGCGGCTCGCGCTGATCAGCGTCGGTGAGGGCAACGACTACGGCCATCCGGCGCCCGCAACGATGACGTCGTTGCAGGACAGGGGTTTCGAGGTTCACCGCACCGACCTCGAGGGTGATGTCGCGGTCGTCGCCAGCGGGGGGAAGGTTCGAGCCGTGGCGAGGTGAGGCGCCGGGAGGGCCGGAGATCAGGCGGGGTTGGTCGGCGCCGTCGGGTCGACCGGCTCGTCCGCGGGACCGGCTGAGGCACGTTGCACCTCACCGGCGGCAATGGTGGGGCTGTCGGCGAGCTCGAAGTCCGCGAAGTCGAACCCGGGCGAGACGAGGCAGCTGACCAGGGCGTCAGCGGGCCGCGGCACGGTGCGCTGCCAGACGTGGGCCGGCACCACCACTTGGGCCACCTCGCCCGCCGCGAGGTCGAGACCCAGCGCGACGGTCTCCGCGTCGCCCTCGGCCTCGGGGGTGGCTCCGTCACCTCCGAGCTCGAGGACGACCGAGCCGGTGTGGGCGAGCCAGACCTCGTCCGAGGACACCCGGTGCCACGACGAGGACTCACCCCTCGGCAGCAGGAAGTGGATGAGCGTGGCCGTCGCACGGACCCGTCCGTCGGGAAGGGACACCGTCTCCGGGGAGACCCACGTCTGGCGGTACCACCCACCCTCGGGGTGCGGCTGCAGGTGGAGGACGTCGGCGAGAGGCGGGCGCATGGTCCCCATCATCCCCGACCCGCAGCGACGAGCGATCAGTCCTTCGTCACCGACGGGTCGGCGCGCTTCGGCGGCCACGGGAAGAAGCCGCTCGTGCGGCGCACGTAGTCGGCGTAGTCCGGACGGCGGTCGCCGATGTCCTTCTCGAGGAGCTTCTTGCCGGTGCCGCCGTAGAGGTTCCACACCATGACGGCGGGGGACAGGATCGTCAGCACGCCGGGCCACGCACTCGCCGCGACGAGGAAGAGGCCGGTCCACACGGCGGCGTCGCCGAAGTAGTTCGGGTGCCGGGTGTAGCGCCACAGGCCCGTGTCGAGCACCGTGCCCTTGTTGGCGGGGTCGTTGCGGAAGCGGGTCAGCTGCAGGTCGCCCACGGACTCGAAGAAGAAGCCGACGGCCCAGACGAGGACGCCGAGCCACAGGACCGCGGCGACGCCGCCCTCGACGAACATCGCGACCTGGACCGGGAGGGAGACGAACCACATGATGACGCCCTGAGGCAGGTAGATGTGCAGCAGGGCGTAGACGTCGGGGTTGCCGTCGGCGCGCTTCAACATCGCCTCGTAGCGCGGGTCCTCGCCCTTGCCACGTGACCTGCTGGAGATGTGGCCCGCGAGCCGGAGCCCCCACACCGCCGTCAATGCGAGCGCGAGCCACCGTCGGAGCCCGTCACCGTGACCACCGCTCGTGAGGAAGGCCGTGAGTGCGATGGCGACGAAGCCCAGCCCCCACGTGACGTCGATGACGGCCTGCTTCCCGACGCGCAGGGCGACGACGAAGGTGAGGCCGAGGACGACGACGACGGCGAGCGCCGTGAGCAGGAGGGTGCGTCCGAAGGCCCCACCGTCGAAGCCGACGGCCCCGGAAGCGGTCAGGGCCGTGGGGGCGAGGGTCGTCCAGACCGACGACACCGTGGTCACCAGGCCCGGACGGGCGGCATACCGCTGCGTCCGTCGGCGGTCGGCTTGACGGCGAGGATCTGGTCGACGCCCATGCGGCCCTCCTCGAAGGCCAGCGCGCCGCCGACGAGGTAGAGGCGCCACACGCGGGCGACCTCTTCGCTGACCATGGCGACGACGCGGTCCCAGTTGGCCTCGAAGGTGTCGTACCACGCGTTGACKGTCCACACGTAGTGCTCGCGGAGCGCATGCACGTCGCGGACCTCGAGGCCGGCCTGCTCGACGAGGTCGACGGTCTCGCCGACGGGTCGCATGTGCATGTCGGGAGCGATGAAGGCCTCGATGAACGGGCCGCCGCCGGGCCGGGTCGTGCGCGACATCTGCTGGATCAGCGCCCGGCCACCGGGCTTCAGCAGCCGGTGGATCTGGCCGGTGAACGTCGGGTAGTTGCGCTCACCGACGTGCTCGCCCATCTCGATCGAGGAGATCGTGTCGAACGGGCCGTCGGGGACCTCGCGGTAGTCCTGCAACCGGATCTCGACCCGGTCCTCGAGCCCATGCTCACGGATCCGTGCGTCGATGAACGCCTTCTGCTCGCTGGAGATCGTCACGCCGACGACCTGCGCGCCGAACTTCTCGGCTGCGTGGAGCGAGAGCGACCCCCAGCCGCAGCCGATGTCGAGGTGGCGCCCTCCGGGCTCGATCCCGAGCTTGCGACAGACGAGGTCGAGCTTGTCGCGCTGGGCGTCCTCGACCGTGTAGCCGGGTTCGGTGCTCGTCCAGTAGCCGCAGGAGTAGGCCATGTGCGGGTCGAGGATGAGGGCGTAGAAGTCGTTGGACAGGTTGTAGTGGTGCTCGATCGCCCTGCGGTCGCGGGATTTCGTGTGGAGGCGACCACGGAGCCGGGCCTGGGAGACGGGCGGCTCGGGCGGCAGCCCGACGACCCCGAGGTCGAAGGCCGTCCGGATGCCGTTCCTGGCGACGGCGGCCACGGCGCCGGCCGACGGGCGACCACCCGTCAAGGCCCGGGCTCCCGACCAGACGCGTCTGAACCCGTCGAGCAGGTCCCCCTCGACGTCGAGCTCGCCGGTGACGTACGCCTGGGCGAGGCCGAGCTCACCGGGGTGGCGCAGGAGCCGGCGCAGGGCCGCCGGGTCGCGCAGGACGACGGTCGGGGCATCGTCGGGACCGGCGACGGAGCCGTCCCAGGCCTTGAGGCGCAGGGGAAGCCGGCCGCCGAAGAGGGGCTCGACGACTGCCGCCAACCGCGCGGCGATGCCGTTCGCACATGAGGACGCCGCGGAGGGGGCGGGAGCGTCGGGGCGGTCGTCGGTCATGGTCATCGGGTGGCCTCTCGTCGGGGGTCTGCACGGGATGATTCGGGGCCGGCGGCGCGTCGGATGGGAGAGCGCGGCAGCCCCTCATGGAGATACCCCCACGGCAGCGTCACGTCTCGAGTCGCCCGCGGCCACGAGCCCGTCGGGACCGAGCACGGCCGCGCCCACCCCGCCGAAGTACATGTGGGGCCCGGGATAGCGGTGCGATGGCAGGCCGCGCGCCCTGACGGCGGCTGCGATGTCGTCGGACGGCTCGTGCTCGACGCTCGGGGACCCGTCGTCCATGAAGCGCACGTGCAGGCGCGGTGCGTCGATGGAGCGCTGGAGGTCGTCGCCGCGCAGCAGTCCCCGTCCGAGCACCTGCATGAGGGCGGTCGTGATCCGGTCGGCGCCGGGGGAGCCGACGGTGAGCGCCGCCCCCGTGGCGCTCCGTCCGGTCGTCGGTGCCATGTTGGACGCGAGGCGGGTGCCCGGTGCGACGGCGTGCAGCCCGAGACGGTTGAGCTCGGGCTCGCCCAGGGCGTTGTTGAGCAGGATCCCCGTTCCCGGGATCACCATGCCGGCGCCGTAACCGGAGGACATCGTTATGGCACAAGCGTTTCCGTCCTCATCGACCACCGACACGTGTGCGGTCGAGGCCGACGTCGGCAGCCCCGCCAGCCCGTGTCGTTCGACCGCCTCGAGAAGCGCGTGTCCCGCAGCGTCGAGGTCACTGGACTGGTCGTGGACGGAGAGACGGTAGCCGAGCACCTTGCGCTGGATGTCGATGACCTCCGCCCACGTCCAGTGCTCGTGGCGGGCGAGCTGGCCGAGCATGGCCGCGAGCATCGGTCCGCCCACGGAGGGCGGGGGGTTGAGGGCGATGTGCCACGCCCCCATGTTCCGCATCGTCGGGGTGCGCTCGACCGCCTCGTATGCCGTGAGGTCGGCCCGGGTGATGAGCCCACCGTTGGCGGTCATGTCCTCCACGAGCACCCGTCCCACGGCGCCGGTGGTGAAGAGTGAGACCCCCTGCGCCCCAAGCAGGTCCAGGATGTCAGCGAGATCGGCGTTGACGGACGTCTCACCAGGCTCGAGGGGGCCGCCGTCGGCGCCCGTCACGAGGGCATGTGCCTCGGGGTCGTCGCCGAAGAGGGAGTCACGGACGATGGCCAGGTAGAGGGCTGCAGCCGCGCCGATGCGGTACCCCTCCCGACAGGCGCGGGCAGACGGCTCGACGAGACGCCTCCAGGGCACCGTTCCGAAACGGTCTCGCGTCACCGAGAGTGCTTGGAGGGCACCGGAGTTGGCGACGGCGCGGTGTCCCGCCCCGATCGTCACCCCGCCGCCGTATTCGGTGACAACCTGGCGCACCCCGTGGCCGAACGCCGACTCGTCGAGGCCCCGCCCGGGCATCTCGACGTTGCCGTCGATGACGACCGGGTCGGAGCCGGCGAGCCAGACGTTGACGAAGGCGCCCCCCATGAGGCTGACGACGCCGGGCTCGGTGCTCATGGCGGCCAGGGACGCGGCGATGGCAGCGTCGACGGCGTTCCCGCCCTCCGCGGCCACCTCGAGCCCGGCTCGGAGCGCGGCGGGTCCTGGGGCGGCGACCGCGACCCTGGTCATGAGGTGGCTCTGCCGCTCGAGTGGTACTCCGGGTTCGGCACGAAGCCGAGGGCGGACGACACCCGGTTGGTGAGGTTGAACATCCCGACGACCTGCACGAGCTCGACCACCTGGTGGTCGTCGAGCCCGACGGCGCGGAGCGGCTCGAGATCTCGCTCGGTCACCTCGTCGGGGTGGAGCGTGAGCTTCTCGGCGTAGGACGCCATGGCGGACTCCCGCTCGGCAAGCGCCGCCTGCCGCCAGTTCGACGCGACGAGGTCGGCCGTGACGGCGTCGCCGGTGTACTCGCGGAGCGCGGCGCCGTGGCTCACCTCGCAGTACGTGCAGCGGTTGACGCTGCTGACGACGACGGCGAGCAGCTCGCGGTCGGCATTCGACAGGTGCCCCTCCTTGTTGACGAGGAGGTTGAAGTAGCCCCACCACGCGAGGAACTGCTCGCCGTTGACCGCTTGGGCGCGGAAGACGTTGGGCACGAAGCCGAACGCCTCCTGCGCCTTGTCCCACAGGCGGCTCACGCCCTCGGGGACGTCGTCGCGCTCGGGCACGGGCAGGTAGGAGATGCGCTCGTGGTCACCCATGAGGCCACCGTATGCCGGGTGGTGCCCGCGCGCCCGTGACGCGCCCGTGTGCTGCTGGCGGTCAGGCCTTGGCTGCCACGAGCTGGGCGGGGGACGTCTTCGGGTCGGCGCCGGCGGCCTCGCACAGTGCGTCGAGTGCCGCGGCCACGGCGGGGACGCGCTGGAGGTCGGATGTCGTGACGGCGAGGATCTGCCGCCGCGACGCGGGCGTGAGCGGCAGGGTCGCGACCTCGTCGTGCTTGGCGGCGTTGAGGATCAGGTCGGGCACGAGCGCCACTCCGAGACCGGCCGTGACGAGTCCGAGCTGGGCGACGTAGTCCTCCGTCTCGAAGGCGACGTTCGGGCGGAACCCCGCCGTGTCGGCGAGGGACAGCAGGTGCCCGCGGCAGCGAGGGCATCCGGCGATCCACTCCTCGCCCGAGAAGTCGGCGAGCGACGCCGCATCGTCACCGGCGTGCGGGTGGGTGCCCGGCACGACGAGTCGCACCTCGTCGTTCATGAGGCGGCGCGTGACGAGCAGGGAGAGGTCCTCCTCGAGCTCGCCGAGGTCGCCGCCCTCGTAGGCGAAGGCCACGGCGACGTCGCAGTCGCCGTTGCGCAGGGCCGCGAGCGACTCCGGCGGCTCGGCCTCGGTGAAGGTCACGGTGATGTCGGGGTGGCGGGCCTTGAGGATGGCCAGGGTGCGCGGCACGAGCGTGGCCGACGAGCTGGGGAAGGCCTGCAGGCGGACCCGTCCGGCGCGCAGCCCGGCGATGGCCGTGATCTCCTCCTCGGCGGCGTCGAGCGCAGCGAGGACGCCGACCGCGTGGCGGGCGAGGACCTGACCGGCCTCGGTGAGCCGCACCTGGCGACCGTAGCGCTCGACGAGGACGGTTCCGGTGCGCTGCTCGAGGCGTCGGACCATCTGCGAGATGGCCGGCTGGGTGAAGCCGAGCGCGTTGGCGGCGCTCGTGAAGCTTCCCTCGTCGGCGATGGCTTTCATGACGCGCAGTCCGGCAGCATCGATCATGCGTCCATCATAACGGATGATTATGGAAGTAGGGAGAATCTGGGTGTCGCGTCGACCCCGCTCGCAGGGGCACCGGCGGCCCGGCGCCGCCCAAGGTGCGCAAGGCCGAGCTGCGCCGTCGTGCCGTCACACCCTCGACATGGGATCGGGAGGCGGCGCCGGTCGACGTAGGCTGACCCGGTGCAGCAGGCGAACGGCGTACCTCCGCAGCAGACGATGACCGCGGCGACGACTCGGCTGTCGACGTCGCGCACGCTGCCGCTCGAGACGCACGATCTCGGCACGTTCGAGGACCTCGTCGACCTCGTCAGTGGCGGTGGAGTGGTCGTGCTCAGTGGTGCCGGCCTCTCCACGGAGTCCGGCATCCCCGACTACCGGGGACCCGACGGCACCCGCCGCGTCCAGCCGATGACGTACGGCGAGTTCGCTGGGTCGCCGGAAGCGCGACGGCGCTACTGGGCCCGCAGCTACATCGGCTGGCAGCGCTTCGACGCGGCCGAGCCCAACGAGGGCCACCGCGTCGTCACCGACCTGCAGGCGGCCGGGTACGTCGGGCCGATCATCACCCAGAACGTCGACGGCCTGCACCAGGCGTCGGGAGCGACCGACGTCATCGAGCTGCACGGCTCCCTCGATCGTGCTGTCTGTCTCACGTGCGGCGAGTACACGTCGCGAATCGGCTTGCACCAGAGGATGACCGAGGCGAACCCCGGCTTCATGGACCGTTTCGCCGAGGCGGCACGCACGGTGGGTTCGCAGTGGGGCGAGCAGGTGCGGCCCGATGGTGACATCGTGCTCGCCGACGCGCTCGTCGACTCGTTCCACCCGCCGCGCTGCCTGGTCTGCGGCAACGACACCGTCAAGCCCGACGTCGTCTTCTTCGGCGAGTCAGTGCCCAAAGCCCTTGTCGAGCAATGCTTCTCGATCGTCGAGGGCGCTGGCGCGGTGCTCGTGCTCGGATCGTCGCTGTCGGTGATGAGCGGCTACCGCTTCGTACGTCGCGCGCACCAGCGCGACGTGCCGGTCGCCATCGTCACGCGATCGGCGACGCGCGGTGACGCGCAGGCGACGCTGCGTCTGCACGCACCGCTCGGTCCCACCCTCGAGGACCTGCGCCGCGCCCTGAGCTTCTGAGCAGCGTCGCCATCGGATCACGGCGACGAGTCGCGTTCGAGCTGAGGGCCTACTCGGCCACCGACCTCACCGGTCGCGCCTCCGTGCCGTCGCGCAGGTCCCACAGCTCTTTGGTCTGCACGCCCCAGTAGACGCAGAAGAGCACGATGATGATCGCCTCGGCGATGAGGACGACGTGGTCGAAGCCACTCGAGGTCAGGGCCGTCAGCACCGTCACCGCGAGCGCCAGGGCCAGGGCCACCGCGATCGCGATGTAGATCCGCTTGTAGACGGCGCCCTGGTGGGAGGCGACGGACCGGTGGCGCTCCTCGGCGCGCAGCGCGCTGAGGACCATGACGGCGATGACGCCCGCGACCATGGTGCCGGCGGCGATGCCGTGRCTCAACGCGATGAACCGGTCGCGCAGGACGAGGAAGAGCGCGAGCTCGCCGAGCAGGAC
>NZ_JBFULD010000160.1:0-9418 GCF_056400505.1 Terrabacter sp. P5_B1 | reverse complement strand
GATCCGGTCGGCGGCGTCGATGCTCGCGCGGCTGCTCAGGTCGACTCCCGCTCGGGCCGCGGCGGCGCGAGTGGCGGGCGACGTGAGGTCGGGAGCGACGAATCGCTCCGGCTGGATGGTGCGGTCGACGGCGGCATACCGCCTCGCGTCCCGGGCCAGGGAGCCGGCGGAGGCCACGGCCTTCGCCTCGGCGCTGGCTGGCGAGAGCGCGAGCGCCAGCCCGAACGCCGGCTTCGTCAGGACGGCGTAACCGTCCCGGTGGCCGGCGACGTCGGGGTGGTAGCTCTCCGTGACCGGGCTCGACAGGCCATTGAGCCACTCGACGTTGTCGCAGACGGCGTGCCCGACGAACCTCGACGTCGGGTTGACGAAGGTGAAGCCGGCGTTGGAGGCCGCCGTCGCCGTCTTCGAGTTGAGCAGGTCCGCCGTCGCGTTGAGGCGGGACTCCTCCGTCGGCGAGAACCACGTGAGGGCGTTGCAGTCCTCACCGTTGAAGATGCGGGGGTAGCCCACGACGATGACCCGGGCGTTCGGCGCCTTCGCCCGGATCGAGGAGTAGAGCGTCGCGAGACGGCCCGGGATCTTGGTGTTGATCGTCGCCTGCGCGGTGTCGATGGCGCCGTTGCAGTTGCTGGCCCAGCTCGGCTGGGCACACGTGGTCAGCACGCTGCTGAAGCCGGCGTCGTTGCCGCCCACCGAGATCGTGACGTATGCCGTCGCACTCGACAGCGCCGAGAGCTGGGTGTTCGTCACGTCGGCGACCGTCGCGCCGGAGCAGGCGCGGAAGCTCAGCGTGAGGCCGAGCGCCGCGGCGTCGAGCGCGGGATAGGCGTAGACCGACCGTTGGCACGACGTCCCGTCACTGAGATAGGAGCGGGTCCCGGTGCCGGACGAGTACGAGTCGCCGAGAGCGACATAGCTGGTGCCGGCTGCCACCGCCGGTGGGCCGAGGGTGAGGGCGGCGCCGACGCCGACGAGGACGGAGAGGCCGGCCCCGAGAGCGCGCCGACGACGGGAGGACATGACGGACCTGCTCTTCACGACGCACTCCTTGGTGGGTGGAAGGCCTGCTGACGCTGGGGCACTGCAACCGCGTGGGGCCGGCGCCCGACCACGAGGTGCCCGCTCGCACGTCCCAAGATCGGACACTAGGGGCACTTCCATCCGGCCGCGAGCCGAACCGGGGGCGACCGGGTCCCGAGGGCGTCACCCTGCTGGGTGATGTCGCGGGTGACCGCTCGCCGCAGCATGAAGGCGAGCGGCGCCGGCCAGGACAGCGCCTGAACCAGGACAAGAGGGTCCCCATGTCGACTGCGGACGCGACCGCGGCCGGGGCGCCGATCGGGCCAGTGGACCTTGGCGGTCATCGCATTTCGTGGCGAGCTGCGGCACGATCCGCACGCACCGTGGTTCCGCCTAGGCTGAACGGGTACTCATGGTTCATCGAGGCCGTGACGACAGGAGGATGACCGTGGGCTTCCCGGAGAACGTGCTGGCCAAGGGTGAGAAGGTCGAGCGCGACCTGCACCCGCACTGGCTGACCGTGGTGGCGCCGACGATCTTCGGCCTGCTGCTCGCCGCCGCCTGCATCTTCATCGCCGTCGTCACGCCGGACGACGAGACCGGCAACCGGATCCAGTGGATCGCCGTCGCGGTGCTCGTGCTCGTCGCCATCCCGGCCTTCGTCGTGCCCTACCTGCGCTGGCGCACCACCCACTACGTCATCACCTCGCACCGCGTCATGGTGCGCCGCGGCATCCTGACGAAGAACGGCAAGGACATCACGCTCTCGAAGATCACCGACGTGAGCTTCCAGCAGACCGTGCTCGACCGAATCATCCGCTCCGGCTCCCTCCACATCGAGTCCGCCGGCGACAGCCCCGACGAGAACCTCGCGAACATCCCGCGCAGCAACGAGGTCCAGCAGCTCATCAACCGCCTCATCGACGAGGACGACCTGCGCCGGCGCGCACACGGCCGGGGCGGCCTGGACGCGCCGGGTTCCGACCCGGCCTACGCGGCTGCCGAGGATGGCTCTGCCGAGGACGGGTACGCCGAGGACGGGTACGCCGCGGACTCGAGGGCGATCCCGCGCCAGCGGCCCGAGCTCGCCGAGGAGCGGCGGCGCCCGCGTGACCTCGGCGACGGGAACGACCAGCCGCTCTGATCGTGTGGCATCGTCGGGGGATGACCCCCGCTGTCGACGAAGCCGGTGTGACCGCGGCCTACCGGGCCGCCCGTGACGAGCTCCTCGCCCTGCGGGGTGACCACGCCCGCGCGGTGAGGGAGTTCAGGTTCCCCGACGTCGGGGACCGCTGGAACTGGGGGGTCGACTGGTTCGACGCCATCGCGCGCGGCAACGACCGCGCCTGCCTGACGATCGTCGAGCAGGACGAGTCGTCACGCTCGTACTCCTACGACCAGATGGCCCGGCGCTCCGACCAGGTCGCCGCCCACCTCTCCGCGCTCGGGGTCGGTCGCGGCGACTCCGTGGTCCTCATGCTCGGCAACCAGGTCGAGCTCTGGGAGTCGATGCTCGCCGTCATCAAGCTCGGCGCGGTCGTCATGCCGACGACGACGGCGGTCGGGCCCGGCGACCTCGTCGACCGGATGGAGCGCGGCGCGGCCCGCGCCGTCATCACGAACGCCWCGGAGGTGCACAAGTTCGACGACGTGCAGGGTGACTACGTCCGCGTCGCCGTCGGTGGCGCCGACCCCGCTGGGACCGCCACGGACGGCTGGGAGAGCCTCGAGTCCGCATTCCGGAAAGAGGTCGGACCCACCGAGCACCCGGGCACGGCCCCCGACGACCGGATGCTGCTCTACTTCACGTCCGGCACGACGAGCCGGCCCAAGCTCGTCGAGCACACCCAGCGGTCCTACCCCGTCGGGCACCTCTCGACGATGTACTGGATCGGCCTGCAGCCCGGCGACGTGCACCTCAACATCAGCAGCCCCGGCTGGGCCAAGCACGCGTGGTCCTCGTTCTTCGCCCCGTGGGCTGCGGAGGCGACGGCCTTCGTCTACAACTACAGCCGCTTCGACCCGGCCGCCCTGCTCCGCGTGCTGCACACCCACGAGGTCACCTCGATCTGCGCGCCGCCGACCGTGTGGCGGATGCTCATCAACAGCGACCTCTCCGCGGGCCCCGGCTCGCTGCGCGAGGTCATCGGCGCCGGCGAACCGCTCAACCCCGAGGTCATCGCCCAGGTCGAGAAGGCGTGGGGCCTGACGATCCGCGACGGCTACGGCCAGACCGAGATGACGGCCGCCGTCGGCAACACCCCGGGCTCCACCGTCAAGCCCGGTTCGATGGGTCGGCCGCTGCCGGGCTGCCCGGTCGTCGTCGTCGACCCCATCCAGAACACCCCTGTCACCCAGGCTGACTCGGACGGCAACCGCGAGGGTGAGATCTGCCTCGACCTCTCGCAGCACCCGGTGCCGCTCATGACCGGCTACCAGGGCGACGAGCAGCGCAACGCCGACGCGATGGCCGGCGGTTTCTACCACACCGGCGACGTGGCCTCGGTCGACGCCGACGGCTACATCTCCTTCGTCGGCCGCACCGACGACGTCTTCAAGGCGAGCGACTACAAGATCAGCCCGTTCGAGGTCGAGTCGGTCCTCATCGAGCACCCGGCCGTCGCCGAGGCGGCCGTCGTGCCCGCACCCGACGCGGTGCGGCTCGCGGTGCCCAAGGCGTACATCGCCCTCGCCCCCGGCCACGAGCCCGGAGCAGAGGTGGCGCGCTCGATCCTCGCCCACGCCCGCGAGAAGCTCGCGCCGTGGCAGCGGGTGCGCCGCATCGAGTTCTACGAGCTGCCCAAGACGATCTCCGGCAAGATCCGCCGGGTCGAGCTGCGTGGCCGCGAGAACGACCTCGACGCGACCGGTGCGCGCCAACCCGAGAACGAGTGGCGCGACGACCAGTTCCCCGAGCTCAAGGGCTGACGGCCGAGGCGGACCGGGTGGGCGGTGCGGCCGGTGCGACGGGCGTCGGCGGCATCGTGGTGGTCGGGGAGGCGGCCTCGCCCGGCGCGAGCGGCAACGCGCGGATGGTCGTCTCGTCGATGCGGCTGCAGATCCGCCTGGCCGGGTCGGGCTGGTCCTGGCCCGGCTGCTGAACGCTCGACGCCGCGGGACGATAGGGGTCGATCCGGGCGCCGCTGATGACCTGGACGTTGTCGTAGGCGGGACGGCCCTCGAGCAGGTTGCGGAACGAGTAGCGGGTCAGCGAGGTCAGCTCGCACGACGTGCCGAACTGGGCGATGTCGAAGGAGTACGGCTGCCCGTCGAGCTCCTGCCCCGGTCCCTCGGAGTAGTGCGAGACGACGCCACCGCCGGTGAAGGTGCCGACCTGGATCCGGTTCCCCTCGATCGCCGGTGAGTGCATGTGCCCGTTGACGAGCAGGCGTCCGCGATCGACCTGTTCGACGGCATACGGCTCGTGCGTCACGACGATGTCGGGCTCCGGCTGGTCGGCGACCGCCGCGTTGTAGCGCGTGGCCGCGGGCTTCGCCTTGGCCGTCGGGTCGGCGTTGTCGTCGCCGAACCAGCGCGGGTCGTTGAAGCCGGTGATGCGCAGGCCGTGGAAGGTCACCTCGCGCAGCGCCCCCCCTGCGTCCTCGAGGAGCACGACGTTCGGGATGCGAGCGAGTCTCGTGATGACGGCACGGTCGCTCGCCGAGGACTGGTCGTGGTTGCCGCTCGTGAAGATGTAGGGGACGCCGAGCGACTGGATCGAGCGGTAGAGGCCGGCCGCATCGCCCTCCTGGACCCGGCCGAAGTTGACGAGGTCGCCGCTGTCGATGACGGCGTCGACGTCCTCCTCCTCGATGATCGTGCGCATCAGGGCGTACTGGTTCGCGCCGTGGATGTCGGAGACGAGCAGGAAGCGGGCCGAGACGGGCTCGTTGACGTTGCCGGCGACGTACTTCTGCTGGAGGGCCTGCGTCACCGCGAGGAGATTGCGGAAGTAGGGCGTCACCTGGTTGGCGCGCGCCTCGACGTCGGCGAGCAGGCCGGCGTTGCGCTGGACGACGCCGAGGACGCCGCTCGTGCGGTACTCCGCGAAGCGGCTCGGCTGGTACGTCAGCGCGATGCCGCCGAACGTCAGCGCGGTCGAGACGACCATCGCCGAGGCCACGAAGAGGACGTGGTGCCGGCGCGTGGTGCGCTGCCGCATGTAGTGCGAGGCGAGGGCGAGCAGCACTGCGATCGCCGTGGCGCCGAGGAGGAACCGGATGCCGACGCCCGTCGCGGCCTGGGTGATGGCCGAGGAGATCTCGTCGGGTGAGGGTTGGAGGGCCCTGATGTCGACGTTGGGGCGCGTGAAGAGGTTGGTGATCTCCTCGCGCACCGCCACCTGCACGTCCAGGCCGGGGGCGACCAGCGGAGAGGCGAACTGGACGTCGACGTCCCCGACGATCGTCGGCGCGTGCAGCACCGGGGAGGGGCGCGGCACCGGGTCGAGGCGCAGGACGGCACGGTACTGCGACGTCTCCGCGACCGTGGGCGCGAGGTTCGTGGCGGCCACGCCCCCGAGGTAGCAGGCCACGAGCACCGCGAGCCACTTGAGGACGTGCGACCCCCGGCGCAGCCAGGGGCTGTCGCCGGCCAGCAGGTTCCCCACCTGTCGCATCGCCTCACCCTAACCGGACCGGGACCCGTCACCGGGAGGGCACCACCCGTTCACGTCCGCGTGCTGCGATGGTCCGGTCAGCGCGCCGGAGCGAGGAGGAGTCATGCGGTCGGCTCGTCGCAAGGCCGTCGTCATCGCTTCCGTCATGGCGTATGCCGGGCTCCTCGTCCTCGGGCCACGCCTGCTCGGTGCGTGGACAGGCGGCGTCATCCTCGTGGCGAGCCTTGCGGGCGGCTTCGCCTGGCTCGTGCTCGTCGTCGCGCCGTGGGCGGCGAGGGGTCGACCGCGGCGTGCGCCGGTGCGGCGCGAGCGACCGTAGTCTGACCGCGTGAGCCTCGAGCACCGACCGAACCGGATCATCCTCGTGCGGCACGGCGAGTCCGAGGGCAACCTCGACGACACCGTCTACGAGCGGATCCCGGACCACCGGATCAGTCTGACGCCCAAGGGTTTCGAGCAGGCACGCCAGACGGGAGCCCTCATCCGGCAGATGCTCGACGGCGAGACCGCCGACGTCTACGTGTCGCCCTACGTGCGCACCCGCGAGACCCTCGAGGCGCTCGCCCTGCCGGTCGCCGAGCGGGACGTGCGGGTCGAGCCGCGCCTGCGGGAGCAGGACTGGGCCAACTTCCAGAACCCGGTCTACATCGCCCAGCAGAAGGCGCAGCGCGACCGCTACGGCCACTTCTACTACCGGTTCAGCCACGGCGAGTCCGGCTCCGACGTCTACGACCGGGTGTCGACGTTCCTCGAGTCGATGCACCGGAACTTCGAGACGCCGGCGGCGCCGCGCAACGTCGTCGTCGTGACCCACGGCCTGACGATGCGGCTCTTCTGCATGCGGTGGTTCCACTGGAGCGTCGAGTACTTCGAGTCGCTCGACAACCCGGAGAACGCCCAGCCCGTGGTCCTGCTGCGGCAGAAGGACTTCCACTACAGGCTCGAGTCGCCCTTCACGCAGTGGGACACGAGTGTGGTGCCGACCGAGCGCGAGCGCTCCAGCTGGCTCTGACCGCCACCACACGGCATACGCGCCTCGCTGGGTCGGTCTAGAGGTACTGGCCCGTGGGGCCGGGCTCGCCCGGGTGGTGCTCGCCGGGCTGCATGCCGGGCGGCATGCCGTAGGAGGCGCCGGGGCCCGGCGGAAGGGCACGCATCTGCTGGAGCTGCTGCTGCGCGGCCATCTGCTGCGCGACGAGAGCGGTCTGGATGCCGTGGAAGAGGCCCTCGAGCCAGCCGACGAGCTGCGCCTGGGCGATGCGCAGCTCGGCGTCGCTGGGGGAGTCGTCGCGGAAGGGGAGCGCGATCCGGTCGAGCTCGGCGACGAGCTCGGGCGCGAGGCCGTCCTTGAGCTCCTCGATGGAGCGGTGGTGCACGTCGGCCAGGCGGCGGCGTCCCGCCTCGTCCAGCGGCGCGTTGCGGACCTCCTCGAGCAGCTGCTTGATCATCGAACCGATGCGCATGACCTTGGCCGGCTCCTCGACGAGGTCGGCCGGGTTGGTGCGCTCGCGCGGCTCCTCGCGGTGCGACCGGTCGTGGCCGTCCTGGTGCTCGGGCCGTTGCTCGTCGCGGGACGACTCGGCGACGCCCATGCCGTCGGGCGTCACGACGACGATGCGCGGGTCGTCGCCCGTGGGGTCGGTGTCTGGGCGCTGTCCCTGTCGGCTCGCGTCGTCGCTCATGCGCTCCATCCTGCCGCAACGGGCCGGAGCCCGTGCGTCCCCCGTCAGGTCGCCCGGGCCCCAGGTCCGTCGGGTGTGTTGCGGTCAGTGCGCGCCGGCCGTGGCGAACCACGGGTGGTGCAGGTCGTGGTAGCTGACGTCGCTCATCATCGAGTTCATGTCGTCCATCATCTGCTGGGCGTCCGGCGGCGGGGTCTTGTGCTCGCCCTCGCGTGCCTCGGCCTCGGTCCGGAACGCCATCGTCTGGGTGAAGAACCCGTCCTTGTCGATGGCGATGGTGCCGCCGATGATGTCCGGACGCGCCTGGCGCAGCATGTCCATCGGCTCCTCCATCGCGTGCCGGAAGCGATCGGCGTCGCTGAGCCGGCCCTGGATGACCTGGACGAAGCCGGCCTGGTCGCTGCCGCCGTCGAGCATCATCGTGACGTCGTCGCAGTCGTGGAAGCTGGCCTCGCCGTCGAAGAGACGCGCCGTCTCCTCCCACCAGGCGCCCTGCTCGGGTCGGGCCGAGTTGGCCTCGGCCGAGGCGCGTGAGTCGAAGCGGACCACTGCGACGAACTCGCCGTCGTCGGTGATGCCGTACGTGCCGCCCAGCCAGCCCGTGGCGCCGGGCTCGAGCTCCTGGGTCCACCGGTCCATCTGCCGGTGGAGTGCGTCGGCGTCGGTGCACCGACCCTGGATGACCTGGATGAACACCGTGAACCTCCCGTGGGGATCGGGGGTCGCTCCGGACCGAAGCGGCCCATCGACCGACGGTACGCCCGGGCGCGTCAGCGCGTCACCGGACGAGTCCGACACGGCCGGATCGTTCCGCCCGACAGGGCTGCCCTGCGGACGAAGGGTCAGGTGGTGAGGAGGATCTTGCCGATGTGGCCCGACGCCTCCATCTCGCGGTGCGCCTCGGCGGCGTGCTCGAGGGGGTGACGCGAGTGGATGACGGGCTTGACCGCGCCGGACTCGATGAGCGGCCACACGTGCTCACGGACGGCAGCGACGATGGCGGTCTTCTCGGTCGCGGGACGAGCCCGCAGCGAGGTCGCGATGACGGCGGCGCGTTTGGCCAGCAGCTTGCCCATGTCGAGCTCGCCCTTGCGGCCGCCCATGAGGCCGATCGTCACGAGGCGCCCGCTCGTCGCGAGGGCATCGACGTTGCGGGCGAGGTACTTGGCGCCCATGTTGTCGAGGATGACGTCCGCTCCGTGGTCCTTCGTCAGCTCGCGGACGCGTTCGACGAAGTCCTCCTCGCGGTAGTTGACGAGGATCTCGGCGCCGAGGTCACGGCACACGTCGAGCTTGGCCTGGCTGCCGGCGGTGACAGCGACGTGGGCGCCGACGGCCTTGGCGAGCTGGATGGCCATGGTGCCGATACCGGAGCTGCCGCCGTGGACGAGGAGCACCTGTCCCGGCTGGATGTTGGCGACGAGGAAGACGTTGGACCAGACCGTGCACGCCACCTCGGGCAGGCCGGCGGCGTCGACGAGCGACACGCCCCGGGGCACCGGGAGCACCTGCTCGGCCGGCGCCACCACCCGCTCGGCGTATCCCCCGCCGTCGATGAGGGCGCACACCTCGTCGCCCACCTGCCAGCCCTCGACGCCCTCGCCGAGCGCTGCGACGCGTCCGCTCACCTCGAGCCCCGGGTAGTCCGACGCGCCGGGTGGCGGCGGGTAGTGGCCCAGCCGCTGCATGACGTCGGCGCGGTTGACGCCAGCGGCGACGACGTCGATGAGCACCTGGCCGGCCTGCACCTCGGGATCGGGCACCTCCGCGAGGACGAGGCTGTCAGCGTCTCCGGGCTCAGGGATCGTGATGGCGCGCATGGTTCTGAGCCTATTGACCTGCGGCCGTCGCGCGAACGGAGGCCCCGCCCGGCGACGACGGGTCCGGGGCGACGAGGGAGCGGATGTGGGCGCAGGCAGTCCCAGCCGCCGCCGACGAGGTGGACGTCCCTGTCGGCACCCTAGGAGCCGCCGCGGCCTGGCGGGGTGCGCCGGCGAGTGACGTTGGCGTGGGGGCTGAGCCGGCGCGCGATGTCGTCGGCGGCGAGGCGAGCACGGCCCACGAGCTCGGTCACGTGCTCAGGGCCGGCGTCGGC
>NZ_JBFULD010000159.1:0-9426 GCF_056400505.1 Terrabacter sp. P5_B1 | reverse complement strand
GCCGGGACGAAGGGCGCGTCCGTGCCGTCGTTGCCGACGCCGGCGACCACGAGGACCCCGTGGGCGGCGAACCGCTGGAGCAGCTCGGCGACGGGGCCGGAGCTGTAGGTGCTGTCCTCGGCGTAGTAGCCGAGGGACAGGGACAGCACGTCGACGATCTCGGACGCGTCGTCGTTCTCCTGTCCGTGCACGTGGCGGTCGAGCAGGGCCTGGAGCACGTCGAGCATGACGCTCTCGTCGACGATGCCGTCGTCGCCCATGACCGGGATCGACAGGATCGTCGCCTCGGGGCAGCCCTGCCGGACCAGCCCGGCGATGAACGTCGCGTGCCCCTGGAGCTGCCCGACGGGCTCGACCAGCGGTGGCGCCGAGATCGTTGGCTTGGCGGGCCCCGCGGGGATCGGCTCGAGTCGACCGTTCTTCAGCTCCATCCGGACGAGTCCCTCCTCGTCCTGGAACCACGGGTGCGCGGCAACCGGCGTGTCCGGCACGACGACGACGGGTCTGCGGTCGACCGGACGCGCCCGCAGCCGGGGGTCGGGCACGGTCAGAGCGACCGGCATACGTCCCCCGCGTCCGGGGACGCCGTACTCCTGCAGCGCGGGCTCCCCGACCCCGCCCCAGTAGCCGACCCCACCCCAGTAACCGACACCGCCCCAGTAGCCGACCCCACCCCAGTAACCGACACCGCCCCAGTAGCCGACCCCACCCCAGTAGCCGGCCGGCCGGAGCACGTGCTCGAGGCTCAGCTGCTTGACGATCGGCTCTCCGGCGTGGCGCAGTCGCTGGAGCACGCTCCACGCGTCGACGGGGTCGATCGAGCGGGTCGGCGTCAGGGTGACGCTCGTGCCCCAGGTGGGCTGGTCGAGGTCACGCGGGCTCCCGTCGGACCGCGGCGTCACCCGGAAGTCGAGCTCGAGCTTGGCGAGGGCCGTGCGCAGGTCGTCGAGACCTCGGGGCCGTCCGCCACCTGCCGCGCTGCGCACGAGGAGGCGGTCGGAGAGGTAGAGCGCGGGAAGCGGCGGCTGTTCTTCGGCCAAGCGCATCGCCGTGGCCGGGTCGAGCGCCCGGACAGGCGGTCGCTCGGGACGACGAGAACCGCCGCCTGCGCCGTCGCCGTTGGCGCCCCCGGGGGCGTCGGGACCCGACTCTGACATCGACAACCTCCTGAGGGGCGGGGTGGTGTTGAAAGACCCTTACACCCGACTGAGAGTGCGTATGCGGTTTCCTGATACATCGAGCCCTCCGAAAACTCTTTGTCCGGGGATGTATCACCAGGGGAACCGACGACTCTGGGTGTTCAGGGGAACGGTCATCGTGCTTCGGGGGCGCTACGCAGGGGCAGCGGGCACGGTGACCACAGGGGACCGGGACTTCCCTGGGGGCGGTTCCGTCGTGGGGCGCCGGGCTTGGCAGCACCGGCGCCCCCTCCCCTGTCCGCAGGAGGAGAAGGACCGCGAGCGGGGCGTATGCCGTTGCCGCGAGTCGCGCCCCCGCGCTCGCATCCGTGACGCATACTTGGCGAACGTGAGCGGACGTCGGGGCCGTCACGTGAGCTCGGGGAGTCAGATGCAGGTCAGGGCAGGCGTTCGCAGCACCGGAAGCCGGCGGGTCGAGTTCGCCTCCGCAGCAATGGCGGTCGTCCTGGGCTTCACGTTGTCAGCCTGCACCAGCACAGCGCCGCAGAGCACCGCGATGGAGTCACCGACGGCGCAGCCGACGACGACGGCAACGACCCCGGCGTCCGGGGCCGGTGGTGACGACGCGACCGGCCCGATCCCGACGGTCACGGCCGACCCGCTCACCCCGACGAAGCCGACCCCGAGCGCGCCGAACACTCCGAGCGCGCCGAACACTCCGAGCGCCACGCGCACCACCACCACCACCGCACCCACCCCGACGGTGACCACGCCGGCCCCGGGTCCGACAGCCGATCCCGGCAGCGTGGCGGGCTCGTGCGAGCGGACCCTGCCGGGATACCCCGTGCTCGAGCCGGGCGCGAAGGGCGCAGCGGTGCGGGCCCTGCAGTGCTTCCTGAACGACGGCGACTACGGGCCGGTGGTTGTCGACGGTGTCTTCGGCGCCCAGACGCGGGCGGCGGTCAAGAAGGTCGAGGCGAGCTTCGAGGGCCCACGGCCCACACCGGGCCGCATCGACGGCAGCATGTGGGTGCTGCTCATCTCGCGCACACTCGGGACCGGGACCCTCAAGGTCGGGTCGAAGGGCGCCGAGGTCGTGACGCTCCAGCGGGCGCTCCGCGCAGCCGGCGGCACCATCACCGTCGACGGCGACTTCGGCGCCGAGACGAAGAAGGTCGTCCAGCGCTTCCAGCAGGCCAACCGGGTCGGGGACGACGGTGTCGTCGGCGACGAGACGCTCTTCCTGCTCAAGATGGGCGCCACGATCGGCTGACCCCGCCGGTCGGAACCGACGTCGAACCGCTCAGGCGCGCAGGTCGTCGAGCCAGGCGCGCGCCCGGTCGAAGTCCTTGTCGGAGGTGCCTGGACGCGCCTCGGGGCGACCGCCGTCTGCCCGCGGGTAGGACCCGAGGAAGCGCACCTCGGCGCAGACCCGGCGCAGGCCCATCAGCGTCTCGCCGACCCGGGCGTCGAGGAGGTGGCCCTCGAAGTCGATGGAGAAGCAGTACGACCCCATCGCCGCACCGGTCGGTCGCGACTCGAGCCGCGTCATGTTGACGCCCCGGACCGCGAACTGCTCGAGCAGCTCGAGCAGGCCACCCGCGTGGTCCTCGCGCTGGAAGAGCACGACGGTGGTCTTGTCCGCGCCGGTCGGCTCAGGCAGCGTGCCCGGGCGGGCGACGAGGACGAAGCGCGTGACGGCCGACGCGTTGTCGCCGATGTCCTCGGCGAGGACCTCGAGACCCTCGTTTCGCGCCGCGACGGGAGCACACACCCCGGCGTCGAACATGACCTCGCCCGGCTGGGCCAGGGCCGCCGCGCTCGCCGCCGTCGACAGCGTCGGGACGTACTCCGCGTCGGGGAGGTGCCCGCTCATCCAGCCGCGCACCTGGGCCCACGCGTGCGAGTGGGTGCCGACGGTGCGGACCCGGGCAAGCGGCATACCCGGTCTGGCGCACAGCACGAAGGTGATCGGGACGAGCACCTCACCGATGACGACGAGCGGCTCACCCGTCGCGAGCGAGTCGAGGGTCGCGGAGACGCCGCCCTCGACGGAGTTCTCGATCGGCACCATCGCCGCATCGATGTCGCCCGCGCGCAGGGCCGACAGGGCGGCGTCGACCGACCCGAAGGGGAGGTGCTCCCGGCCTTCGGCGGCGTCCCACGCGTCGAGCGCCATCTGCGTGAACGTGCCGCGCGGACCGAGGTAGCCGAAGCGGTGCAGCTCGGCGGGCGTGCGGGGCGGCGTCACGACGCGTCCTTCGTCCGGTCGGACGAGCCGACCGGCCGCACGGGGCGGCTCGAGCCCGGCTCGTCCTTGGTGGCCGAGGCCAGCGCCTGCTGCTCCTCGGGGGTCAGGGTGATGCTCGACCGGCCGCCGACGATGCCCTTGGCATACGTGCGGGACTCGCCGCGGGCGTGGATCGAGCTGAGGACGATGCCGTCCCCGAGGTCGTCGACGATCGCGGCGGAGAACGACAGGCGTCCACCCATGTCGCCGAACGCGTCGTACCGCACGACGGCGACGTTGCGCAGGCTCTGGCGCACGTCGTCCTCGGCGCTCGCGACGTGCTCACGCAGCGTGGCCAGCTCGGCCGTGAGCCGGTCGATGCGGTGGTTCTGGGTGGCGGCCACGCGCGCGATGTCGGTCTGTCCGCCGTCGTCGAGGGCGGCGAAGTCGCGTCGCACCCCGGCCAACCGCTGCCGCGCGGCGACGGCGAGCGCCAGGGCGAGCAGCGCGACGGCGACGGCCACGATGGCCAGGGTCGTCAGCGTCGAGGCGTCCACGATCGGCAAGGGTAGCCGCGCGGGTGCCGCGCGGCGCGCCGGTTCCAGCCCGTGACCGCGCCGTGGTCCGACAGGCCCGGTTTGTAGTCTGTCCCCCGTGATCCGCCGCCACCCCGTCAAGACGCTCGTCGTCCTGCTCCTGGCTCTGGTGGCTGCTCTCACGCTCGCCTATGCCGGGCGCAACACCGTCCCCGTCCCGCCCACGGCGCAGCCCCAGCCCGGGCAGTCGCTCGTCGTCGTGGGGCTCGGGGGCCTGTCGTGGGACGACGTGTCGGCCAAGGACACCCCCATCCTCTGGGGGCTGCTCCGCGACGGCTCGGCAGCCTCGGTGTCGGTCAAGAGCCTGCGCCTGACGACGTGCCCCACCGACGGCTGGGCCACGGTCTCCGCCGGTGAGGCAGCCGGACCCGACACGGCCGAGGCACGCCCGCAGTGCTCCCCGCTCCCTTCGGTCACGGGCGACGCCGCCTTCGGCTTCCGGGTCAGCGGCTTCAGCGCACTGGCGACCGCCTCCCGCGAGGCGGAGTTCCGGGCCCGGCTGGGCCTGCTCGGCGACAGCTTCGCGGCCCAGAAGACGTGCATCCAGGCGATCGGACCGGGCGCCGCCCTCGCCGCCGCGACCTCCGACGGCACGGTCGCGAAGTACACGCCGTTCCAGGCGACGACCCTCGTCTCCGACCTCGCCCAGTGCCCGGTCAGCATCGTGGACGTCGGCGGCATCGACGCGACCGACCCCGACCCGACGCGACACCTCGAGCGGATCAACGGCCTCGAGCGCCGCATCGAGTTCGTCATGGACGCCATGCCCAGCGGGGCCGACCTCGTGGTGGCGGGGCTCGCCGACCGCGACCAGCAGGAACGGCTGCGGCTGCTCACGGCGAGCGGTCCCCACTACGGACCGGGCCTGCTCGCGTCCGCCTCGACCCGCCTGACCGGGGTCGCCCAGCTGTCCGACATCACGGCCACGATCCTCCAGCGCGCCAGCGTCGAGGCGAAGTCCGAGATCGGCGGTCGGGCCCTGGGCGTCGTCCCCTCGGCGAACAACAGCGAGTCGACCGCCGCCAGCAAGCTCACGGCGCTGACCGACATCGACACCAAGGCCGACGCGATGCACCGCATCGTCGCGCCCTTCCTCATCCTCTGGCTCGCCGGCACCGTCCTCGCCATGCTCGTCCTGTGGCTCGTCGTCCGGCGGGCCCGACCGTGGAACCGGCGGTTCACCCGGGCGCGCGTGCTGCGCCTGGCGCGGCTCGTGGGGCTCGTCGCTGCGGCGATGCCCGCCGCCACCTTCCTGGCCAACCTGCTGCCGTGGTGGCGGGCGTCGACGAACACCGTCGCGCTCGTCGCGATGCTCCTCGTCCTCGTGCTCGTGATCAGCGCACTCCTCAGCCTCGCCTGCCTGAAGGGCCCGTGGAGCAGCTCGGCGCTGGGCCCGCTCGCGGCGATGTCGGCGATCACGGCCGGGGTCATCGGCATCGACCTGCTCACGGGCTCGCGTCTGCAGATCTCCTCGATCTTCGGCCTCCAACCACTCGTCGGCGGTCGCTTCTACGGCATGGGCAACGTCGCCTTCGCGTTGTATGCCGCCGCCGTCCTGCTCCTGTGCGCTGCCCTCGCGCACGCGCTCGTCCGCCGAAACGCGCCGCGCCTCGCCGTGCTCGCCGTCGTCACCGTGGGTGGCGTGGCCCTCGCCGTCGACGTGCTCCCGGCGTGGGGGGCCGACTTCGGCGGCCCCGTCGCGCTGGTGCCCGCGCTCGGCTTCCTGCTCATGGGCGTCGTGGGGTGGCGCACGTCGGTGCGCAACGTCTCGGTCGTCCTGCTCGTCGCCGGCCTCGTCGTCGGGCTCGTGTGCTACCTCGACTGGCGACGCCCCGAGGCGGAGCGCTCGCACCCGGGACGCTTCCTCCAGACGGTCCTCGACGGCGGCGCGTGGGACGTCGTGTCCCGGAAGCTGTGGGCCAACGTCTCCCTCTCGGTGCACCTGCCGGTCCTGCTGGTCCTCGTCGTCGCCCTCATGGTGGTCGCCGTCATCATCGTGCTGCGGCCCGGCACCTTCGGCACGGAGCCGCTGCGGCGCCTGCTCGAGGAGGCCCCGATCATGCGCCGCGGCCTGCTCTCGGTCATCGTCATGGCAGTCATCGGCTTCCTCACCAACGACTCCGGCGCGGCGATCCCACCCGTCGCGGCGATCTTCACGGTGCCGCTCGTCGTCTCTGCGGTCATGCACTTCCTGTCCATCGAGGCACGGAACGCGCCGGTGCGCCGACGCCGCGACCGCCACCTCTGACGCCCGTCGGGAAGTGGGCACTCGAGCGACGAGYGCACAGCTCCCCACGCCCCACCCCGTCAGGAACTGGGCACTCGAGCGACGAGTGCACAGCTCCYCACGCCCSACCCCGTCGGGAATTGGGCACTCGAGCGACGAGTGCGCAGTTCCGCACGTGGCTGGTTCAGCCCGGGCCGAGGCGACGGCGCAGCCGGCGGACGCCGAGCGCCAGGGCGACGTCGCGATACTGCCCTGCGCGGTGCACCTGGGCGCGCCAGTCGGTGCCGGTGACCCGGTGCTGCAGGTCGCACGGCACCTCGAGCACGGTCAGGCCGGCATCGAGCACGTCGACGGTCATGCCCACCTCGACCCCCCAGCCGCGGGCGAAGGGAGTGGCCGCAGCGATCGCGGCCGGCGAGAGGCAGCGCATCCCCGACAGGGGCTGCTTCGGAGACCAACCGGTCAGCTCCTCGATGCCGCGTCGGGCGAGGCCGACGACCAGGCCGTGCCCGCCGGCGCTGCCCTGCTGCGCAGGCAAGGTCGCGATGGTGAGGTCGGCCTCGCCGAAGGCGACGGGTCCCACGAGCGCACCGACGGCGCGGGCCGACGCCTCCAGATCGGCGTCGACGAAGAGCACCGCCGTGCTGTCGTCGAGACGACCGACGCGGCGCAGTCCGGTGACGCGACCGAGGCCGCTCATCAAGGCGTCGGCCTTGCCGTGGTTGCGCGGGAGCCGGACCACCTCGGCACCGGCGCGGGCGGCGATCGCCGCGGTCCCGTCGGTCGACCCGTCGTCGACGACCACGACGACACGGACGCCGGGGATGGTGCGCACCCCCCGGATCGTCGCGGCGATACGCGCGGACTCGTCCTTGGCCGGGATGACGACGGCGACGGACAGCGGCGGGGTCGTCATCGTCACCCGTCCTCTCAGCGGAGGGTGACCTGGCGGTTGGTCAGCCCTGCCCTGGCGCCGCGCTCGGCGGCCGTGAGCGGCTCGGTGGCAGCAGCGGCATCGTCGATCTTCGTCTTCATCGCCGCGACGGCGGCCTCGAAGGCGGCGGCCTCGGCGCCGGGGTCGACCTCCCACACCGGGATGAGCAGCCCGCTCGAGCGGAAGCAGCCGAGCAGACGGCCGTCGTCGCCGAGGTGGCTCTCGCCGGCCGCGTGCAGACGAGCAAGGGCGTTGGTGGCAGCGTCCTCGTCGAAGGGCAGCACCCAGCGGACGTAGGTGCGCTCCCCGATCCGGCACCAGAAGGTGGACGGGGCGGCGTCGAGCTTCACGGTCGGGATGGCCGACTCGTTGGCCCGCTCGAGGGACTCCTTGCCGTCGGCGTCGAGGTCGGCGTCGGCGACCCAGAAGTCGAAGCCCTCGTGCAGCTGCATCTCGAAGGGCGCGTCCGTGTCGAGGATGTCCTGCAGGCGCGGGGTGTCGGCCATCGAGACGGGCAGCGTCGCGACGGGCGAACCGGCTTCGGCGACGGCCGCGAGCGCGATGGCCTGCGCGATGTCACGGCTCGTGTCGCCGCTGCCGTTGCCGGACTGGATGCCGACGACGACCTCGCCGCTCTCGCGGTGCAGGCCCGGCCAGGCGAGCGGGAGCACGGTCGCGATCGTCACCTCGTCGGGAGCACCCTCGGGCGCCTGGCCCTTGGCGAAGCGCACCGTGGCGGTCGCGGCCGGGACGATCTCGCGCATCGCCACCCAGTCGGTCTCGTTGGGCAGGCCCTCGAAGGGGCGGGCCACGAACGGGGCCGGAAGCGGACGTGCGGAACGGTCAGCGCGCTCGCCGCGCGGTCGACGTGATGCCTTACCCATGCGCGCCACCCTAGTGGCCGGGCCGGGGTCAGCCGAACGCGGTCGCGAGCGCCGCGAGTGCCAGGACGTCGTCCGGTCCGTCGAGCCCCACCGGGGCGATGAACGCCGTCGTGACCCCGCGCTCCGCGAGGCCGGCGAGGCGGCGGGCGTGCTCGGTCGGAGTCCCCGCATGGTGCCGGGCCGCGAACGCGGCTGCAGGCGCCCGTCCGCGGTGGCGCTCGACGCGGGACCAGACGTCGTCACGGTCCCGGCCGACGAGAGGCAGGTCCAGCACCGTCGCGTGGACCGTCGACGGATCGCGACCTCCCTCTCGCACCAGGGCGAGGTAGCGCTCGACCTTGGCCAGCCCCGCCTCGTCGGACGGCACGTTGCAGCCGTCCCCGAGGCGGGCCGCGATGCGCAGCGTGCGGTCACCCCCACCGCCGACGATCAACGGGAGGTCACCGACCGGCCGGGGGTACGACGTCGTCTCGGGGAGCGAGACCCGCTGTCCGGCATACGGCTTGGTGCCGGGCGCCCAGAGAGCCGTCATGATCTCGATCGCCCGCTCCAGTGCGTCGAGGCGCGCTCTCGCAGAGGGAAACCCGAGGCCGTATGCCGCATGCTCCCGTTCCCACCAGCCCGCACCGACCCCGACGAACGCCCTCCCACCCGTCAGGGCCGACAGCGTCGCCGCGGCCTTGGCCGTGATGCCTGGGGCGCGGAAGGTCGCCGGCGTGACGAGCGTCCCGAGCTGGAGCCGCGTCGTCGAGGCGGCCAGGGCTCCGAGCGTCACCCACGGCTCGGGGATCGGGTCCCAGGCGCGGCCGACCTGCGGGATCTGGATGAGATGGTCCATGAGTGCGATGCCGGCGAGCCCGGCCTCCTCGGCGGCACCCGCCATGTCGCGCAGCCATGCGAGCAGGTCCCCCTCGGCCGGGAAGCGCGACAGCTGGAGCACGACACCGCGCAGGGCCGACCGGGCGGCGGGTGGGGCGACCGGGCGGCGGACTCCCAAGAGGTCCGGCTCCGGCCATTCGGGCGTCGGCCCGTCCGGACCCACCCGGACGACCTGCCACCCCTCCTGCTCGAGCAGGTCCAGGGTGGTGGCGACGGAGGCGAGCTGGCTCGAGAGGACGCGGGCCGGGACCGGGCGCTCGCGAGCGGCGTTGCGCGCACGGCATACGGCCGCGGGCGTGTCCAGGACGACCGCGACGGCCGGAAGCCCTGCAGTCCGGGCCGCGGCCAACCAGCGGCGGCGGCGGGCCACGTCGGTGCCGAGCGTGTCGACGACAGTGGTCAGGCCGCGCCCGACCCGGGACGTGACGACCTGCTCGAGAAGGGCGAACGCGTCGACCGTGGCGTCGAGATCGTGCTCACCGCTGCCGACGACCGCACGCAACAGGTCCGAGGAGACGACCTCGGCGGAGCCGGAGC
>NZ_JBFULD010000158.1:0-9476 GCF_056400505.1 Terrabacter sp. P5_B1 | reverse complement strand
GTCACGTCCGGGCGCGGAGCGGTGCGGTCGACGGCCCGGCCACGCTGCGCGATCAGCTGCGCCGGATGGGTGAGCCGGGCCGCATCCACCATCGCCGCCGCGGCACCCGCCCGCGCCGCATCGTCCTGCTCATCGACGTCTCCGGGTCGATGAGTGCGTATGCCGACAGCCTCCTCCGCCTCGCTCACGTCTTCGTGCGCACGGTGCCCCACGTCGAGGTCTTCACCATGGGCACGCGCCTGACCCACGTGACCCGGGCGCTGGCCGAGCGTGACCCCGACCGGGCGCTCGCCGCTGCCGGACGCGTCGTCCCCGACTGGTCCGGCGGCACCCGGCTGGGCGACTCGATCGGCGCGTTCCTCGACCGCTGGGGGCGGCGGGGTATGGCCCGCGGCTCCGCCGTCGTTGTCTTCTCCGACGGCTGGGAACGCGAGGGTCCGGAGATGCTCGGCGAGCAGATGCGCCGGCTCGCCGCCCTCTCGCACCGGATCGTGTGGGTCAACCCGCACCGCGGGAAGGCCGGCTACGCGCCGGTGCAGCAGGGGATCGTCGCGGCCCTGCCGCACATCGACGACTTCGTCGCGGGGCACTCGCTCGCGACGTTCGAGGATCTGATCGAGGTGGTGGCCCGTGCGTGAGGTGATGGACGAGCTGATGCAGTGGTGGTCGGCCGGCGAGACCGTCGGCGTCGGCACCGTCGTCGGCACGTGGCGCTCGGCGCCGCGCCAGGCCGGTGCCTCGATGCTCGTCGGCCCCGGCGGCGAGGCCGTCGGCTCCGTCTCGGGCGGCTGCGTCGAGGGCGCCGTCTACGAGCTGGCCCAGGAGGTCATCGCGTCCGGCGCGCCGGTGCTCCAGCGCTACGGCGTCAGCGACGACGACGCGTATGCCGTGGGCCTGACCTGCGGGGGCATCCTCGACGTCTTCGTCGAGAAGGTCTCCCGCGACACGTTCCCCGAGCTGGGCGAGGTCGCCGCTGACATCGCCGCCGGTCGGCCGGTCGCCGTCGTCACCGTCATCGAGCACCCCGAACCGTCGTGGGTGGGGCGCCGCGTCGTCGTGCACCCCGAGGCCGACGGCGACGACGAGGACACCTCGGTGCTCGGCTCGCTCGGCAGCGGGCGCGCCGACGACGCCGTCCGCGACGACGCGCGGGGGCTGCTCGCGCAAGGACGCTCCGCCATCCTCACGTACGGTCCCGACGGGGAGCGTCGCGGCGAGGGGATGCGCGTCTTCGTGGCGGCCCACGCGCCCAAGCCGCGGATGCTCGTCTTCGGCGCCATCGACTTCGCGGCGGCGGTCGCGCGGGTGGGCGGCTTCCTCGGCTACTACGTCACGGTGTGCGACGCCCGGCCCGTCTTCGCGACGAAGACGCGCTTCCCCGGTGCCGACGAGGTCATCGTCAAGTGGCCGCACGACTACCTCCAGGCCGAGGTCGACGAGGGCCGCATCGACAGTCGGACCGTCATCGCGGTGCTGACCCACGACCCGAAGTTCGACGTGCCCCTGCTCGAGGTGGCGTTGCGCCTGCCGGAGGTCGCCTACATCGGCGCCATGGGCTCGCGCCGCACCCACGAGGACCGGCTCGAGCGGCTGCGCGAGGCCGGGCTCACCGACGACGAGCTGGCCCGGATGAGCTCACCGATCGGCCTCGACCTCGGTGCGCGCACGCCCGAGGAGACCGCGGTCTCGATCGCGGCGGAGATCATCGCGCTGCGCTGGGGCGGTGCCGGTGAGCGGCTCGCCGCCACCGAGGGCCCCATCCACCACCACCACCCCGCGCACGACACCCCAACCTGATCCTCGCCGGGGGGCGGACGGATTGCGCTTTCATCGCGGGGTCAGGTCAGGTGCGCGGGCGCCAGCGCTTCCAGACGGCGGTCGCCTCGGCGCGCACCTTGCCGTCGAAGCGCAGCACGGCGGCCACCGTGATCTCCGGCTCGTCCGCCTCGATGACGACGGCATGCAGCTCCACGGTCTCGTGCAGCGGGGCGGGGCGCAGGAAGCGCACGTCGAGCCCGGCCGTGACGTAGGCGAGGTCTGCCCCCGGCAGGGCCGGCCAGCCGCGACGCTTCGCCTCGAGCATGACGGCCGCGGCGCTGTGGCAGTCGAGGACCGTGCCGATGATGCCGCCGTTGAGGTAGCCGACGCCGTTGTCGTGCTCAGGCCACGGCGTGAACGAGGCGGTGACGCCACCGGCCCACCCGTCGCCCACCGGATAGCTCTTGAGCCGCAGGCCGTTGTCGTTGGCCGGCCCGCAGCCGAAGCACGGGAGGTTGGGGTAGAGCCACTCCTGGATGCTCAGTGCGTCGTCGGCGACTGTCGGGAGGTCCTCCATGGCGTCACGCTACTAGCAGCCCCAGCGGACAGAACTGGTCCAACCTCTTGATGAGTCGAGGCGCCGGTGTCATCCTCGACGTCGTGAGCGAACGTGGAGACCAGGGCGGGTTCAGTCGCGTCACCCGCCGGACCGTGTCCGACGAGGTGTTCGCCGAGCTGCGCGACGCGGTGCTCACCGGACGGTTCGCACCCGGCGACGCGCTGCCGCCCGAGCGGGAGCTCGCCGTCTCCTTCGCCGTCAACCGGCACGCCGTCCGCGAGGCCCTCCAGCGTCTGCAGGAGGCCGGCTTCGTCCGGGTGGTCCACGGCGGCGGCACCACGGTGCTCGACGTCCGCAGCAGTGCCGGCCTCGACCTGCTCGCACACCTCGCCCGATCCGGCGAGGGGCTCGACCCCATGATCCTGCGCGACGGTCTCGAGATGCGCCGCTGCATCGGCGTCGAGGCGGCACGCGTCGCCGCGACCCGCGCGTCCGACGCGGCTCGGGCCCGCATCACGGCGGCAGCGGCGGCATACGACCTCGACGACCACCCCGACCCCGACCGGCACTTCTGGCTCGAAGTCGTCGAGGCGAGCGGCAACCTCGCCTTCCGGCTCGCGCTCAACTCGCTCGTCCTCGCCATCGACAGCAGCCCCGAGGTCATGGACGCCCTGCTCGCCGGCGACCGGGCCGACCTCGTGTCACACGCGCCGCTCGCCGCCGCCATCGCCGCTCGCGACGCCGACCTGGCCGCGCGCCTCGCCGACGCGATCCTCAGCCAGGCCGTCGACGTGTGGGCGTCGCTCACCGACTCCGGACGCACCCTCGACCCGGTGACCCGGGGCGCCTGACGGTCGACATCCCCGGCGCGGGGGAGGAGGGTACGAGGTGCGCCCAGGACGTCGCCGCCCGAGGAGGACAACGTGAGCACGTACCAGGTCGGCTACTTCGTCGGCAGCCTGTCATCGACCTCGATCAACCGGACCCTGAGCCGGGCCCTGATCAGGCTGGCTCCGGCGGACCTCGAGTTCACCGAGATCCCCATCGGCGACCTCCCGCTCTACAGTCCCGACTTCGACGCGGACTACCCTCCCGGGCCGCGCGCCCTCAAGGAGGCCATCGGCCGGGCGTCGGCCGTCCTCTTCATCACCCCGGAGTACAACCGCTCCATCCCCGGTGCCCTGAAGAACGCCATCGACTGGGCGTCCCGACCGTGGGGTGAGAACTCCTTCAACCACATGCCGGCCGCCGTCATCGGCGCCTCGCCCGGTCAGATCGGCACGGCGCTCGCCCAGCAGAGCCTGCGCGGCGTCCTCAGCTTCTGCAACGCCCGCCAGATGACCGCGCCCGAGGCCTACATCCGTCTCACGCCGGGCCTCGTCACCGACGACGGCGAGGTCACCGACGAGTCGACCGCGGCCTTCCTCTCCGACTTCATGACGGAGTTCCGCGACCACATCGAACGCGTGCTGACCGTCCTGCCTCGGCCGTGAGATGACGTGTGCCGGGTGCCCGGGACCGCGCCGACGCGCGGCCCCGGGCCCACGGCGTACGCCCTCGGTCAGTGGGCGCTCGAGGTCTTCCAGAGGTTGATGCCGCCCTCGACGGCGTGCTGGTCGATCTCGTCGAGCTCCTCGGTGGTGAACTCGAGGTTGTCGAGCGAGCCGAGGCTGTCCTCGAGCTGGCCGACCGACGAGGCGCCGATGAGCACCGACGTGACGCGCTGGTCGCGCAGCACCCACGCGAGCGCCATCTGCGCGAGCGACTGGCCGCGCTCCTTCGCCATGCCGTTGAGGGCACGGATGTGCGTGAGGTTCTGCTCGGTCAGCAGGTCGGTCGAGAGCGACTTGTCCTGCGAGGCGCGCGATCCCTCCGGCACGCCTTCCAGGTACTTGTCGGTGAGCATGCCCTGCGCGAGYGGGCTGAAGGCGATGCAGCCGACGCCTTCCTCGCCGAGCACGTCGAGGAGGTCCTCCTCGACCCAGCGGTTGAGCATCGAGTAGCTCGGCTGGTGGATGAGCAGCGGCGTGCCGAGCGAGCGCAGGATCTCGACGGCCTCGCGAGTGCGCGGACCCGAGTAGGAGGAGATGCCGGCATACAGGGCCTTGCCCTGACGGACCGCGGTGTCGAGCGCGCCCATCGTCTCCTCGAGCGGCGTCGTCTCGTCGAAGCGGTGGGAGTAGAAGATGTCGACGTAGTCGACGCCCATCCGCTGCAGCGACTGGTCGAGCGAGGACAGGACGTACTTGCGGCTGCCGCCGCCCTGGCCGTAGGGGCCGGGCCACATGTCGTAGCCGGCCTTCGTCGAGAGGATCAGCTCGTCGCGGTAGCGCTTGAAGTCCTGGGCGTAGATCGCGCCGAAGTTGCGCTCGGCGCTGCCGTAGGGCGGGCCGTAGTTGTTCGCGAGGTCGAAGTGCGTGACGCCGAGGTCGAAGGCGCGGCGGAGGGTGGCGCGCTGGCGGTCGAGCGGCACGTCGTCGCCGAAGTTGTGCCACAGACCGAGCGAGACGGCGGGCAGGTCGAGGCCCGATCGGCCGGTGCGGCGGTAGGTCATCGAGTCGTAGCGGCTGCGCGAGGCCTGGTAGTCGTCGGCGTGAAGAGTCATGCGCCCCAGTCTGCCCCCTGCGCTCGAGGCCCCGAATCCGGGGAAGCCCTTGTGCAGCCGTCACTTGTGACAAAGACTGCGCGTGGGGAAGTCAACGATGTCAACTGCAGCGTGGCAGGAGGACCGACAAGCATGACCCGTATCAATGTGACCGTCGACGGGGTGAGCTACTCCGACGAGGTCGAGCCCAGGACCCTTTTGGTCCAGTACCTTCGCGAGGGCCTCGGCAAGACCGGAACCGTCGTCGGGTGCGACACGAGCAACTGCGGTGCCTGCACCGTGCACCTCGACGGCACGAGCGTGAAGTCGTGCAACGTCCTCGCCGTCCAGGCGGACGGCCACGAGGTGACGACGATCGAGGGGCTCGCCGAGGATGGCGAGCTCCACCCGGTTCAGCAGGCCTTCCACGAGTGCCACGCCCTCCAGTGCGGCTACTGCACTCCCGGCATGATCATGCAGGCGTGCGACGTCCTCAAGGACAACCCCGACCCGAGTGAGCAGGAGATCCGCGAGGGTCTCGAGGGCAACCTCTGCCGCTGCACCGGCTACCACAACATCGTCAAGGCCGTGCAGCAGGCGGCCGGCGCGATGAGCTCGCAGGCGGTGTCGTCATGACCATCACCGAGGACCGCGCGGCCGACGCCGCCGACACGCCGTCGGGCGAGATCGGCAAGGCGCGCACCCGCAAGGAGGACCAGCGCCTCATCACCGGCCGCACCCGGTGGACCGACAACATCCAGCTGCCCGGCATGCTGCACCTCGCCATGGTGCGCAGCCCCTTCGCGCATGCGACCMTCACGGCGATCAACACCGACGAGGCCAAGGCCGCGCCGGGTGTCATCGCCGTGGTCACCGGCGCCGACATCAAGGACGGGCAGGGCCTCGTCGCCACGGCATGGCCCCTCAACGCGGAGCAGAAGACCCCGGACCACCTGCCCGTCGTCGTCGACCACGTGGCGTGCGCCGGCGAGATCGTCGCCGTCGTCGCGGCCCGCACCGCGGCCGCAGCGCGCGACGCCGCCGAGCTCGTCGACGTCGACTACGACGAGCTGCCGGCCGTGCTCGACCTCAAGGAGGCCGTCAAGGACGAGGTGCTCGCGCACCCCGACCTCGGCACCAACACCTCCGCCGTCTGGACCCTCGACTCCGCCACCCAGGGGTCGGGCACCGACGTCGAGGACGAGATCGCCAAGGCCCGTGACGGCGGCATCGTCATCGAGCGCGAGTTCCGCCAGCAGCGGCTCATCCCCGCCTTCATGGAGCCGCGCTCGACGGTGTGCGACCCGACCGGGGAGCAGATGACGGTGTGGACCTCGACGCAGGTGCCGCACATCCTGCGCTTCTTCGTCGCTGCGACGACCGGCATCCCCGAGTCCAAGGTGCGGGTCATCGCCCCCGACGTCGGTGGTGGGTTCGGCGGCAAGCTCCAGACGACGCCGGAGGAGTTCGCGACGATCGCCGTGGCCCGCCGGCTCGGCAAGCCGTGCAAGTACACCGAGACCCGGTCGGAGTCGCTGCTCTCGGGCCACCACGGCCGCGACCAGTGGCAGAAGCTGACGCTCAGCGCCCGCAAGGACGGCACCGTCACCGGCCTCAAGGTCGAGCTCCTCGCCGACCTCGGCGCCTACGTCGGCGTCGTCGGCGGCGGCACCCCGGTGCTCGGCGCGTGGATGTTCAACTCCATCTACAAGTTCGCCGCCTACCACTTCACCGTGCGGACGCTGCTGACCAACAAGACGTGGGTCGACGCCTACCGCGGCGCCGGTCGCCCCGAGGCGACCTTCGCCATCGAGCGGATGATGGACGAGCTCGCGGCCGAGCTCGGTCGCGACCCGCTCGAGGTCCGCGAGCAGAACTGGATCAAGCACGACGAGTTCCCGTTCACGTCCGTCGCCGGCATGACGTACGACTCCGGCAACTACGAGGCCGCCACGGCCAAGGCGAAGGAGCTCTTCGGCTACGACGAGCTGCGCGCCGAGCAGCGGCGCCGCCGGGAGAGCAACGACCCGGTCCAGCTCGGCATCGGCATCTCGACGTTCACCGAGATGTGCGGTCTCGCACCCTCGCGCATCCTCGGCGCCCTCAACTACGGCGCCGGCGGCTGGGAGAGTGCCAGCATCCGCATGCTCGCGACCGGCAAGGTCGAGGTCCTCACCGGCGTCTCGCCGCACGGTCAGGGTCACGAGACGGCGTGGAGCCAGATCGTCGCGGACCGGCTCGGGGTGCCCTTCGAGGACGTCGAGGTGCTGCACGGCGACACCCAGATCTCGTCCAAGGGCATGGACACCTACGGGTCGCGCTCCCTCGTCGTGGGAGCGGAGGCCGTCGTCCGGGCCGCCGACAAGGTCATCGAGAAGGCGAAGGTCGTCGCGGCGCACCTGCTCGAGGCGAGTGTCGACGACATCGAGTTCACGGGCGGTCGCTTCGGCGTCAAGGGCACCGACAAGGGCGTCAGCATGCCTGAGGTCGCGCTCGCGACGTGGACCGGTCACAACCTGCCCGACGGCGTCGAGCCGAGCCTCGACGCCGACGCGACCTTCGACCCCGAGAACTTCTCGTTCCCGCACGGCACCCACCTGTGCGCCATGGAGGTCGACACCGAGACCGGGGCCACGACGATGCGCAAGTACGTCTGCGTCGACGACATCGGCGTCATCATCAACCCGCTCATCGTCGAGGGCCAGGTGCACGGCGGCCTGGTCCAGGGCATCGCCCAGGCACTCTGGGAGGGGGCCGAGTACGACGAGCAGGGCACCCTCGTGACCGGCTCGTTCGTCGACTACACCCTGCCGACCTCGGCCGACACGATCAGCTTCGTCACCGACCACACGACCTCGCCTTCGACCTACACCGCCTTGGGGACCAAGGGAGTCGGTGAGGCGGGCGCCATCGCCTCCACGCCGGCGGTCGTCAACGCGATCGTCGACGCGGTGCGTCCCCTCGGCGTCGATGACATCGTCATGCCGTGCACGCCCGAGCGGGTGTGGAAGGCCATCCAGGCCGGCCGCCCGGTCTCGCACGAAGGAGAGCGGGAGGCCGCGCCGCACTTCGATGAGGGGGCGCCCAACCAGGATCCCGGTGCGGCCAGCGAAGGGAGCCAGGCATGATCCCCGCCCAGTTCGACTACCTCGCCCCGTCGACCGTCCAGGAGGCCGTGGCGGCGCTCGCCGAGCACGGCGACGACGCCAAGGTGCTCGCCGGCGGCCAGTCGCTGCTGCCGATCCTGCGGATGCGCCTCAACGCACCCGGCGTCGTCATCGACCTCGGCCGGATCGCCGAGCTCCAGGGCATCTCCGATGACGGTGACCACCTCGTCATCGGCGCCATGACGACGTATGCCGCCGTGCTCGCCTCCGAGGCCGTGTCCACCCATGCGGGCCTGCTGTCCAAGGCGATCCAGACCGTCGCCGACCCCCAGATCCGGCACCGCGGCACGATCGGCGGCGCGCTCGTGCACGCCGACCCCGCGGGTGACGTCGGTGCGCCGGCGCTCGCTCTCGGGGCCGAGCTCGTCATCGCCGGTGCGGACGGCGCGACCCGCACCGTCGCAGCGGAGGACTTCTTCGAGGACCTCTTCACGACGGCCGTGGCGGAGGGCGAGCTGCTGACGCAGATCCGCGTACCGAAGCACACGGGTTGGGGCTCGCACTACGAGAAGTTCGTCCGCGTCAGCCACCAGTGGTCGATCGTCGGCGTCGCGGCGACGGTGCGCAGCGAGGGTGGCTCGATCGCCGAGGCTCGCGTCGGCCTGACCAACATGGGCTCGACGCCGCTGCGGGCGCGCTTGGTCGAGGAGGCTCTCGTCGGGCAGCCCGCGACCGACGAGGCCGTCCGGGCGGCGGTCGCGTCGGTGGCTGACGGCACCAACCCGCCCTCGGACCTCAACGGCGACTCCGACTACCGCAAGCACCTCGCCACGGTGCTGACGCGGCGCGCGGTCCTCGCCGCGGCGGGAGCGTGATCGTCGGATGGAGCTGACGCACTCCTTCACCGTGCCGACCTCGGTCGACGACGCCTGGGCACTCTTCATGGACCTCGAACGCGTCGGCGGGTGCTTCCCCGGGGCGACCGTCACGGAGGTGACCGACGACAACTTCTCGGGCACGGTCAAGGTCAAGCTGGGGCCGATCGCGCTCGTCTACGGCGGGTCCGGCTCCTTCGTCCAGCGCGACGACGTGGCCCACCATGCCGTCATCGAGGCCAAGGGCAAGGACAAGCGCGGCAACGGCACCGCCGGGGCAACGGTGACGATCCAGCTCACCGGGTCCGGGGACGGCACCAGGGCCGACGTCGTCACCGACCTCGCCGTCACCGGCAAGCCCGCGCAGTTCGGCCGCGGCGTCATGCAGGACGTATCCGACAAGCTGCTCCAGGCGTTCGTCGCGTGCATCGAGAAGCAGTTGACGGGCCCTGCAGCCGCGCCGGAGCCGGAGGTCCCGGTGGCCGCCGTCCCCGCCGTCGTGGGGGACACGACCGCCGCGACCGCCTCGACCGCCTACGTCGAGACGGGCTCCGACGCGCTCGCCGCCGACACGGGCGCGCCGAGGCCCGCGG
>NZ_JBFULD010000157.1:0-9480 GCF_056400505.1 Terrabacter sp. P5_B1 | reverse complement strand
CCGGTGYGAAGCTCGATGAGGTCGTCCTGCACGACCTCCGTCGTGGGCACGACGCGCACCCCGCCGTCGCGCACGACCCGCGTGGTCGGGGCATTGAGCAGCGCCAACCGGTCGAGCTTCCGCTTCGCAAGGTACTCCTGCACGATGCCGATGGCCGAGTTGACGACGAGGACGATCCCGAAGAGCCCATCGGCGAAGGATCCCGTGACCATGACGAGGGCGAAGAGCGCGCCGAGGATCGCGTTGAACCGCGTCAGCACGTTGGCGCGGACGATCTCGCCGATCGAGCGCGACGTGCGCTCGGTCAGCTGGTTGACGGCCCCGCGCGAGACCCGCTCGGCCACCTCCGCGGTCGTCAGCCCCTCGGGACGGGTCAGCCCCGCCCGGCCGGGCGTCGTCGCGGGCGGCGTCCCGTGTGTCGTCACCGGCCCATTGTCGTATGCCGGGTGCCCGCCCTCGCGGCGCAACGTGCACGAGCGCTCGGGTGACGTCCTCGGGTGACGTTCTCGGGTGACGTTCTCGAGACGGCGCGGGACGGCATACGCCGTCGGTCGTCGACGTCCCGGCGAGGGAGCGGACAAATGTTACTGATCGGTCCTCGGACGACGTCCGGGGCAATTCCCGGATCGTGGGACGATGGGGGGCGTGACTGAGTCGATCCAACGTGCCCGTGCCACCACCGCCTCCTACTCGATCACGATGCGGATCCACGCCGGCACCGACCCGGCGGTCATCGGGGCCCTCGCCGTCAAGGTCGCCGAGAGCGGCGGCATCACGACGGCGCTCGACATCGTCGACTCCCACCCGGACCGGCTCGTCATCGACCTCACCTGCTCGGCGAGCAACGCCGAGCACTCGAACGAGGTCGTCGACGCCGTCGAGACCCTCGAGGGCGTCCGCGTCCACAAGGTCTCCGACCGCGTCTTCCTCATGCACCTCGGCGGCAAGATCTCCGTCGAGTCCAAGGTCAACCTGCGCAACCGCCAGGACCTCGCGATGGCCTACACGCCCGGCGTCGGCCGGGTCAGCCAGGCACTCGCCGAGCATCCGGAGGACGTGCCGAAGCTGACGATCAAGGGCAACTCGGTCGCCGTCGTGACGGACGGCTCGGCCGTGCTCGGCCTCGGCAACATCGGCCCCATGGCGGCGCTGCCGGTCATGGAGGGCAAGGCCGCCCTCTTCAAGCGCTTCGCCGACATCGACGCGTGGCCGATCTGCATCGACACGACCGACGTCGACGAGATCGTGCGCACCGTCGAGCTCATCGCCCCGGGCTTCGGCGGCATCAACCTCGAGGACATCGCCGCGCCGCGCTGCTTCGAGGTCGAGGCCAAGCTGCGCGAGCGCCTCTCGATCCCGGTCTTCCACGACGACCAGCACGGCACCGCCATCGTCGTGCTCGCGGCCCTGAAGAACGCGCTGCGCATCATCGACAAGCCGCTGCCCGAGGCCAAGGTCGTCGTGTCCGGCGGCGGCGCGGCCGGCTCGGCGATCGTCCAGCTGCTGCTGGCCGCCGGTGCGGTCGACGTCACCGTCTCGGACCGCCCCGGCCTGCTCAACAAGGACGACGAGTCGCTCACCCCGGCGTGGCGCGAGCTCGCCGCCAAGACCAACCCGCGTGGCCTCACCGGCACCCTCCGCGACGGCCTCCAGGGCGCCGACGTCTTCATCGGCGTCAGCGCCCCCCGCATCCTCGAGCCCGAGTGGATCAACGAGATGGCCGACAAGCGCATCGTCTTCGCGCTCGCCAACCCCGACCCGGAGGTCGACATCTACGAGGCGACGCAGCGCGCGACGGTCGTCGCCTCGGGCCGCAGCGACTACCCCAACCAGATCAACAACGTCCTCGCGTTCCCCGGTGTGTTCCGCGGGCTGCTCGACGCCCGCGCGACCGACGTGACGACGGAGATGCTCATCAGGGCGGCCGACGCGATCGCGTCCGTCGTCACCGACGAGCAGCTCAACCCGAACTACATCATCCCCAGCGTCTTCCAGCCCGACATGAGCAAGACGGTCGCCAAGGCGATCGTCGACTGCGTGCCCAAGGCCCCCGCGAAGAGCATCCCGATGACCGGCGCGAACTGAGGAGCACGACTCACCGGATGACGAGAACGACCCAGCCGGCCCTGCCGGGGCAGCGCTACACCCTCGACGGCCGCCGTGCCTGGGCGGTCTGGGCGGCGGCCATCTCCGTCTACGTCCTGGCCGTCTTCCACCGCACGTCGCTCGGCGTGGCCGGGCTCGATGCCGCCGACCGCTTCGGCATCAGCAGCTCGCAGCTGTCGACCTTCACCATCCTGCAGCTCTTCGTCTATGCGGCTATGCAGCTGCCGGTCGGGGCGCTGCTCGACCGCTACGGCTCCAAGCAACTGCTCGGCTTCGGTCTCTCGCTGCTGACGGTCGCGCAGCTCGGTTTCGCGTTCGTCCACTCCTTCGAGGCCGCCCTGCTGTGCCGCGTGCTGCTCGGGATGGGCGACGCGATGGTCTTCATCTCGGTGCTGCGCCTCGTCGCCCTGTGGTTCTCGCCGCGACGCACGCCGATGGTGACCCAGCTGACCGGCGTCCTCGGACAGCTCGGCGCGCTCGCCGCGGCCGGACCGCTGGCAGCCGCGCTCGCCCGCTTCGGGTGGACGCCGTCGTATGCCGTCGCGGCGTCGGTGGGCGTCCTCAGCGGGGTCGCGCTCGTGGTCGTCGTCAAGGACAGCCCCTACACCGACCACCACCGCGACGAGCTCCGGCTCCGGGCGATCGCCCGCACGCTGCGGGCCGCGTGGCTCGTGCCGGGGACCCGACTCGGACTGTGGTCGCACTTCACGTCGCAGTTCGCCGCCAACATGTTCACGATGCTGTGGGGCTTCCCGTTCCTCGTTGCGGGACAAGGGCTCTCGCCGGCGACGGCCAGCGTCATGCTCATGGTCATGGTCGTCACCTCGGTGGTCTCGAGCCCGGTCATCGGCACGCTGACCATGCGCTACCCGTTCTCCCGCAGCACGATGGTGCTGTGGATCGTCGCTGCGGCGATCGCGGCCTGGACCGTCGTCCTGCTCTGGCCGGGCCGTGCCCCGTTGTGGATGCTCGTCGTCCTCGTGGTGCTCATCGCCATCGGCGGCCCGGGCTCGATGATCGGCTTCGACCTCGCGCGGACGTTCAACCCGCCGACCCGCATCGGCAGCGCGTCGGGCATCGTCAACACCGGCGGCTTCATCGCGACGCTGACGGCGGTGGCCCTCGTCGGCGTCGTCCTCGACCGGGTGTCGCCGGCCGGTCCGTCGACGTGGGGCGTCGACTCGTTCCGGGCCGCGATGACGGTGCAGTACCCCGTGTGGGCGCTCGGCGTCGTGCAGGTGCTGCGCTACCGGCGCAGGGCGCGGCGCGCCGCCCTCGAGGCCGACCCCGACGCGTATGCCGCCATGCAGGCCGGCGAGTCCGTCACCTTCCACTGACACCCGCCCCGCCCACGAACGACCCCCGACCCCCGACCCCCGATCCCCGACCCCCGACCCCCGACTCCCGGCACTCCCTCAACCGTCGAGAGGCCACGTGTGGCCGCCGCCGACACGTCGAGAGGCCACGTGTGGCCGCCGCTGACACCTCGAGAGGCCACGTGTGGTCGGGTCGGTCTAGCCTGCTCGCTAGGAGGAGCGATGGCGACGTGGGCCGATGTGGACGAACTGGCCAGACGCCTGCCGGGCGCCGAGCGGGCGGTCGCCCACGACGGGTCGGCCGCGTGGCGCGCCGGACGGCATACGTTCGCTCGCCTGCGCTGCGGTGACGACGGGGACGAGCTCGTGCAGGTGTGGACCGGCGAGATGGACACCGAGGAAGCGCTCGCCGGCCGCCGCGACGTCTTCGTGCACATCGACACCTTCCGCTTCCGCGTGACGCTGTGGGCGCACCTCGACCGGCTCGACCGGCGCGAGCTGGCGGAGCTGCTCCTCGAGTCCTACGACATTCGGGGCGGCCGCCGCCGACGCGGTGACGTCGGCGTCGACGATCTCCTCGGTTGAACGACGAAAGGCCAGACTTCGCGACGAAGTCTGGCCTCTCGACTGCGCCGAGGCGGCCACACGTGGCCTCTCGACGGTTGAGGGGGCGCGTCAGGCGTCGCCGACGGTGAGGGCCTCGGCCTCCACTCGTGAGGTGACGGCCTCGGCGCCGTGGCCGGGGGCCTCGTCGAGCGCGCTGATGATGCCGCGTGCCGTGAGGAGCACGAGCACGCCGAGCACGACGGCGCCGGAACCCACCCAGAACGGCAGGTGGATCGACTTCTCCCCGAGGTTGCCGGCCAGCCACGGGGCGATGGCGCCGCCGCTGAAACGGACGAAGGAGTAGGCGGCCGAGGCCACCCCGCGCTCGACGGGTGCGACCTTCATGACGGTCTCGGTGATGAGCGTGTTGTTCACACCGAGGAAGGCGCCGGCGAGGATGACTCCGATGACGAGGACGGTCTTGTTCTCGGTCCAGACGGCCATGGCCGCGAGGATCACGGCGAACCCGAGGAGCGCGCCGACGATGCCGGCCAGGGTGCCGAACCGACGCTGGATCATCGGGGCGACGAAGACGGACGTGATGGCGAGCAGGACGCCCCATCCGAAGAAGATGAACCCGATCTGGTGTGCTCCCATGGCGAGCGGGAACGGCGTGAACGCGAGCAGCGTGAAGAAGCCGAAGTTGTAGAGCAGGGCCGTGATGCCGACGGTGAGCAGACCGCGGTGGCCGAGGGCACGCAGCGGCGCCGAGATCGAGGTCGGCGTCTCGGCCGGCGGGGTCTTGGGCAGCGTCGTCAGGGTCGCAATGAAGGCGACCGCCATGAGGACCGCGACGCCGTAGAAGGGCCAGCGCCACGAGATGCCACCGAGCCAGCCGCCGAGCAGCGGGCCGGTCGCGATGCCGACACCCAGAGCGGCCTCGTAGAGGATGATCGCCTGCTTCACCGAGCCGGATGCGGCGTTGACGATCGTGGCGAGGGCGGTCGCGATGAACAGGGCGTTGCCGAGGCCCCACAGGGCGCGGAAGGCGACGATCCCGCCGACGGTGTCCTGGCTGCCGGCGAGGGCGGCGCCCATGATGATGAGCGCGAGGCCGAGCAGCAGGGTGCGCTTGGCACCGACGCGGCTGCTGACCCAGCCGGTCCCGAGCATGGCGATGCCCATGACGGCGAGATAGCTGGTGAAGAGCAGCGAGACCTGTGAGGGCCCGGCGCCGAGCTCGTCGGCGATGGGCTTGAGGATGGGGTCGACGAGGCCGATGCCCATGAAGGAGATCACGCAGGCGAACGCGATCGACCATACGGTCTTGGGTTGGCGCCACATGGTGGTGGTCATCCGTCCTTTCGGGTGGGGTGGGGAGCGGGGGTGTCCGCCGCGGCGTCGAGCAGCTCGTTCATGACGTCGATGGCGACCTGGACGCGGGCGAGCGCCGGACCGTCGAGCTGGTCGAGGGCGGGGGACAGGACGGCCAGTCGGGCCCGGCGGACGTTCTCGAGCGCCGCGTGGCCCTCCGTGCTGAGGGAGATCACCGTGGCGCGCGCGTCGTCGGGGTCGGATCCGCGATGGACCCAGCCCGACGCCTCGAGGCGCTGGAGCTGGGTGGTGATCGTCGGCTGGCTGCTGTGATCGGCGGCCGCGAGGACGCTGACCCGCGAGGGCCCGAGCTCGTCGAGGAGGGCGAGCAGGCGGGCCTGGGCGAAGGGGACGTCGAAGGACGCGTGCCGACTGGCCCAGCGCGACAGCCGTGCGGCCGAGCGCAGCAGCTCGTTGCCCAGGGTGGTCGGTTCGGTCACTCGCACCAACTTACATAGATAACCTATGCATACCAAATCGGGCCGCAGCTGCAGTCCGGACGGATTGCTCTCCCGAACGGGTTTCGGGGGTCACGAGCTCCGATCGAGAGAGCGATCCGTCCGCGGTGGGTGCCGGCCGACGCGCTCAGGCGACCTGGCGCAGCACGCCCTCGGCGATGTCGGCGAGGTGGTCGAGGTCGGAGAGGTCGAGCACCTGCAGGTAGACCCGCTCGGTGCCGACCGCCTGGAACTCCGCGATCTTGTCGACGACCTCGTCGGCCGAGCCGGCCAGGCCGTTCGCGCGCAGCTCGTCGACGTCACGGCCGATGGCCTCGGCGCGGCGTCGCAGGGTCGCGTCGTCCTTGCCGACGCAGACGACCTGGGCGGCCGAGTAGGTCAGCGAGTCGGGGTCGCGGCCGATCTCGCGCGCGATGTCCCGGACCCGTCCGAAGAGCCGGCCGGACTCAGGGGCCGACGTGAACGCCGCGTTGAACTCAGCGGCATACCGTGCGGCGAGGGTGGGCGTCCGCCGTTTCCCGCCGCCACCGATGATGATCGGCACGCCACCCTCCTGGACCGGCTTGGCCAGCGCGGGGGAGTCGGCGACGGAGTGGTGGGTTCCCTTGTGGCTGAACGTCTCTCCCGCCGGAGTGCCCCACAGCCCGGTGATGAGGGCGAGCTGCTCCTCGAGCCGGTCGAACCGCTCGCCGAGCGGCGGGAACGGGATGCCGTATGCCGTGTGCTCGGCCTCGAACCAGCCAGCGCCGAGTCCCAGCTCGACGCGTCCACCACTCATCTGGTCGACGCCCGCGACCTGGACCGCGAGCGGCCCGGGCAGGCGGAAGGTCGCCGAGCTGACGAGCGTGCCGAGCCGGATCGTCGAGGTCTCACGGGCCAGGCCGGCGAGGGTCGTCCAGGCGTCGGTGGGGCCAGCCCCGCCGTCCCCGCCCATGTGGAGGTAGTGGTCCGAGCGGAAGAACCCGCTGAAGCCGAGGTCCTCGACGGCTCGCGCGACGGCGAGCAGGTCGTCGTAGGTGGCGCCCTGTTGGGGCTCGGTGAAGATGCGCAGGTCGACGGTCATGCCCGTGCAACCACGGGTCAGTCGCGAACAATCCCGTCGACGACGACCTCGAGCATGGGGCGCACGTCGAGCTCGGTGCGGCTCGTGTCCGCCACGCTCGCGACACCGCTCACGAGCCGCATCACGTTCGCGGCGTCGATGCCGGGACGCAGGTCGCCGTCCGCGTCGAGGTGGTCGATGACCCGACGGTTGGCGTCGCTCATGACGCGGCACTTGCGATACATCGGTGAGGCGGGGTCGTCCATGGCGGCGCAGATCTTGCTCGCCGCGCCGCGGTGCAGCGTGATGTGGTCGATGAAGTGCTCGAACCAGCCGAGCAGCATCTCGCGCGCCGGCAGTCCGGTGGCGATCGCGGCGTCGGCATCGGCGGCGACCCGGTCGGTCCAGTCCTGCATCAGGGCGTCGACGAGGGCCTCGCGGGTGGGGAAGTGGCGGTAGAGCGTGCCCGGACCGACCCCGGCCCGCTTGGCGATCTCGTCGAGCGAGGAGTCGGTGCCCCGTTCGGTGAAGACGATGCGGGCGGTCGCCAGGATCTTGTCGTAGTTGCGTTTGGCGTCGGCGCGCATCGGGCGGGGAGATTTCTCGGTGTTGTCCTGGGCTGGTCCGCTTGCCGAGTCCTCTTGGGCGGCAACGGATTCCGGCGACGGATCGAGCGTCGCCTTGCCGGTTTCGGCAGGCGTCACGAGAAACTCCCTTGCTAAAACGGAGACAGTCTCCGTATTGTGGGTCAGGCAGAACCGGAGTGGTTCTCCGCTAATCGTAGCGCCGACCGTCGTCACAGAGGAGTCCGGCAACCATGACAACCACGATCCGCCCCACCCGACAGGCCCTTCGCGTCCACCGCTCGCACCTGGCCACCACGCACCGCGCCCCGCTCGTCCAGCGCCGCGAGCAGACCGGTGCCGCCAGGGGCTCCGGTGCCACGCGCACCCGAGCCACGGCCTTCGTCCCCATGACCCGCGACCCGCTCACCGCCGAGACGTCGCCCACCCCGTCCGGGGACCACCAGTCCCAGCACCACGAATCCTGAGGTCAGAGATGTCGACCACCGCCACCCGAACCACGCGCACCACCCCCACCTCCCGAACCACCCGACAACCCGCCGGTACCGACCCCACGGACCGCGCCGCCCGCCGGAGCGCGATCGGCCTCGGCGTCGTCCTCGTCGCCCAGCTCATGCTCGTGCTCGACGCCACCGTCGTGAACGTCGCGCTCCCGCACATCCAGACCGACCTCGGTTTCTCGGCCGCTGGCCTCTCCTGGGTGCTCAACGCCTACACCCTCGCCTTCGGCGGCCTGCTGCTTCTCGGCGGCCGCCTCGGGGACGTCTTCGGGCGCCTGCGCAGCTTCGAGATCGGCCTCGCGATCTTCACCGTCGCGAGCCTCCTCGGCGGCCTCGCCACCACGCCGGCCTGGCTCATCGCCGCGCGCACCCTGCAGGGCGCCGGGGCCGCGCTCGCCGCCCCCAGCGTCCTGGCCCTCGTCACGACGAGCGCCCCGAACGACGCCGCACGCAACCGTGGGCTCGCCCTCTTCACGGCCGTGTCCTCGGCCGGGGCGTCCATCGGCCTGCTCCTCGGCGGCGTCCTCACCGACTACGTGAGCTGGCACTGGACGCTCTTCGTCAACGTGCCGATCGGCGCCGTCGTGCTCGTCCTGGCCCGGCGCTTCGTCACCGAGACCCCGCGGGTCCGGGGCCGCTTCGACGTCGTCGGCGCCGTCAGCGCGACGCTCGGGTCCGTGGCGCTCGTGCATGGCTTCATCAGTGCCGCGGACCGCGGCTGGGGCGCTCCGCTCACGATCGCGTCGTTCGCGGTCGGCCTGGCACTGCTCGCCCTCTTCGTGCGCACCGAGAGCCGCGTCGCCTCGCCCCTCCTGCCGCTCGCGCTCGTCCGCAACCGCACCCGTGGGGGAGCGCTCGTGCTCATGGCGCTCGTCGTCGGCGCGCAGTTCTCGACGTTCTTCCTCGTGACGCAGTACCTCCAGCTCGTTCTCGGCTTCAGCCCGGTCGCGACCGGCGCTGCGTTCCTCCCGCTCAGCCTCGCGATCTTCGCGACGTCCCGCGTCAGCGCGCGCCTCGTGGCCAAGGTCGGCCCGCGCCCGATGCTGCTCGTCGGCACGCTCGGGCTCACGGCCAGCTTCCTGTGGCTGAGCACCCTGTCGACGACGAGCACGTATGCCGCGCACCTCCTCGGCGCGCTCGTGCTCAACGGCATCTCCGCAGCGCTCGTCTTCATGCCGGTGACGGTCGTCGTCCTCGGCGGCGTCGACCGTGCCCAGGCCGGCACGGTGTCGGGTCTGCTCCAGACCGCCCAGCAGCTCGGCGGCGCCATCGGTCTCGCCGCCATCGTCAGCGTCTACGCGTCCCGCGCGGTCCCCGGCCAGTTCGTGCCGGGCGTCGAGCCGGCGTTCCTCACGTCGGCGAGCTTCACCCTCGTGGCACTGCTCGTCGCGGCTGTCGTGCTGCGCCCCCGTCCGGCGAGGGCGGTGCCCGAGCCGGAGCCCACGCGCGAGACCGTCGCCGTGCCTGCAGCAGACGTTGCCCAGGCTGGCTGACCCCGGCCACCCCATGAAACGGCCCATGGTGCTGCGTCCGGTGGGGTGATCACCCCACCGG
>NZ_JBFULD010000156.1:0-9517 GCF_056400505.1 Terrabacter sp. P5_B1 | reverse complement strand
GGCCCCGTCAGGCGGCCTCGCCGTGGCGACGCTGGCGACGCACCTCGAGCGAGATCTCCCGGGCGTTGCGCTGCAGCCCCCGGTGCCGGTTCGTCCGATGCGCGTCCGTCGCCGGGTGCCGTTGCCGGTCGAGCTCGCGCAGCAACTCGTACGTCCCGCTGTGGATCATGGCTTCCCCTCCCCGGCCCTCAGGCCGCGACGTGGTCCGCGGTGTGCGGACCGAACTCGTTGACGACCTCCGAGACGAGGTTCGCCGGGAAGCCGCCGCGACGGGCGTGCTCGAGGATCGCCTCGGCCTCGTCGGCCTCGTGGACGCAGTAGATCTTGTCGCCGGCGACGTAGCTCGTGACCCAGGTGTAGGGCACTCCGAGGGAGTCGACGGCGGCGTTGGACGTGCGTGCGATCTCGCACAGGTCGTCCATGGTCAGCGACGAGGCCCCAGGGACCTCGCGCTCGATGAGGAACCGCTTCATGGTGCTTCCTTCTGGTGTGGTGGTCCGCCGACGGTCGTCGGCGCACCACCAGAGTGCGATCGCAGGGCGGGGTGCCACATCGGGCGCACCTCCCCATGTTTCGACGGCCCGGATGGGCGACCCCCCACGTTCTGACGGCCACTGCGCCCCATCCGGCGGCCGGACAGGCAGGATGAACGTGTGACGACGACGCTGCCGAAGCTGTCGGTGTCGGGGGGCGTGGCCACCATCCGGCTCGCGCGACCCGACGCGGGCAATGCCGTGGACCTGCCGACCGCCATCGCGCTGCGCGAGGCGGTCGGAGGGATCTCGGAGGCCCTCGACGCGATCCACGTCGTCGTGCTCCGCGCGGACGGCAGGCTCTTCTGCGCCGGCGGCGACGTCCGCGCCATGGCCGCCGCCGACGACCGGCCGGCGTTCGTCGCCGAGCTCGCCGGCGTGCTGCACGACGCACTCGGAGCGCTGCGCGCCCTGCCCGTCCCCGTCGTCGCCGTCGTCCAGGGCGCGGCCGCCGGCGCCGGCGTCGGTCTCGTCCTCACCGCCGACGTGGTGCTGGCCGCCGACCACGCGACGTTCGTGGCGGCATACCCCTCGGTCGGCCTGTCGCCCGACTGCGGCGTCAGCGCACTGCTGCCTGCGGCAGTCGGTGCCCGCCGGGCCGCGCTCTTCCTGCTCACCGGCGCGCCCGTCGACGCGGCGACCGCGCTCGACTGGGGGCTCGTCACGGAGGTGTGCCCCGCCGAGACGCTCGACGCGCGTGCCGGGGAGGTCGTCGCCGCGATCGCCGCGCTCCCACGCCGGGCCGTGGGCGAGGCGGCGCGCCTGCTGCGTCGGTCGGCCGAGCGGCCGTATGCAGCCCAGCTCGCCGACGAGGCCGCCACCATCGCCCGACTGTCGGCGACCGCCGAAGCCGGCGCCCTGCTCGCGTCCTTCGCCTCAGCCCCCGCCCACCCGACCCCCGGAGACCGCCCATGAGCGCCATCACCTCGAGCACCGTCGACGACATCGTCCGCCGCAGCGCGACCCGCCACCCCGACCGGGTGGCCCTCGTCTTCGAGGACCGCACGTGGACGTATGCCGCCCTCGACGACGCCGTGTCCCGCGCGGCCGCGCACCTGCTGGGTCTCGGACTCACCGGTGGCGACCGCGTGGCGACCGTGGGGGTCAACTCCGACGCCTACCTGCTCGCCTTCCTCGGGTGCGCGAGAGCGGGTCTCGTCCACGTGCCGATCAACTACGCGCTGACCGGTCGCGAGCTGACCTACCTGCTGCAGGACTCCGGCGCCCGGGTCGCCCTCGTCGACGTGGCGCTGCGCGACTCCGTCGAGGCGGTCCGCGCGGACACCGAGCTCGAGCAGGTGCTGCTCCTCCACGGCGGCGACGACGCGGTCCTGCCACGGTGGAGCGAGGGTGAGGTACCCGCCCTCGACGTCGAGACGTCCGACACCGACCTGGTCCAGCTGCTCTACACCTCGGGCACGACGTCACAGCCCAAGGGCGCGATGATGACCCACCGGGCCCTCGTCCACGAGTACGTCTCGAGCATCGTGGGGCTCGACCTGCGCGAGGACGACGCGCCGCTGCACTCGATGCCGCTCTACCACTCGGCCCAGATGCACGTCTTCCTCCTGCCCTACCTCGCGGTCGGCGCGACGAACCACCTGCTGGCCCGGCCCGACGTGGAGACGATCCTCGAGCGCGTCCAGACCCACCGCATCGGCTCGCTCTTCCTCGCGCCCACCGTGTGGGTGCCGCTGTCGAACCACCCGGCCCTCGACACGGCCGACCTCGCGTCGTTGCACAAGGCGTACTACGGCGCCTCGATCATGCCGGTCCCGGTCCGTGACCGGCTCCAGCAGCGCCTGCCCGAGCTCGGGTTCTGGAACTGCTTCGGCCAGTCCGAGATCGGTCCGCTCGCGACGGTGCTGCGGCCCGAGGAGCACGCCGCGCGACCCGAGGCGTGCGGCCGCACCGTGCTCTTCGTCGAGGCGCGCGTCGTCGACCCCGAGGGCTCCGAGGTCGCGGCTGGCGAGCCCGGCGAGCTGCTCTACCGCTCACCGCAGCTGTGCACCGGCTACTGGAACAAGCAGGACGCGACGGACGAGGCCTTCCGCGACGGGTGGTTCCACTCCGGCGACCTCGTCACGCGCGACGAGGCCGGCTACCTCACCGTCGTCGACCGCATCAAGGACGTCATCAACACCGGCGGCGTCATGGTCGCGTCCCGTGAGGTCGAAGATGCGCTCTACACCCACCCCGCCGTCGGCGAGGTCGCCGTCATCGCGACCCCGCACGAGCGGTGGGTCGAGGCCGTCACGGCCGTCGTCGTGCTCCGCGCCGGGCAGACCGTGACCGAGACCGAGCTCATCGACCACGCCCGTGCGACGCTCGCGCCGTTCAAGCTGCCCAAGGCGATCCACTTCGTCGACGAGCTGCCCCGCAACCAGAGCGGCAAGCTGCTCAAGCGGGTGCTCCGCGACGACCTGGCCCAGCAGGCAGCCCCGCGCTGACCGAGCGGCCCCGGTCAGCGGAGGGGGACGGCATACGCCAGGTAGGCCGTCCCCGCGGCCCACACACCGAGACCGGCGAGGTTGGTGCGTGGATAGAGCGTCAGCGCGGCGAGGAGCTCGCGCAGGAACGCGCTGGGCAGGAAGTACCACGCCGTCGGTGCCGTGGTCACGTCCGCGTCGATGCCGAGGCTGCGCGTCAGCAGCGCTGCGCGGCCGACGTGGTAGCTGCTCGTCACGACCTGGAGGTGGCCCGCCTCGGTCAGCCCGCGGGCGCGGAGGATCTCGCGCGAGAGCAGCAGGTTCTCCTCCGTCGTCGTCGACCGGTCCTCCGTCGCGACGGCCTCCGGGGGGACGCCGTGGGCGACGAGGTATGCCGTCATGGCCACTCCCTCGGCCATCGGCTCGTCGTCGCCCTGTCCACCGCTCGGGACGACGAGCGGGTCGTGGCCGAGGGCGCGCTCGTCGCGCCAGGCCTCGAGTGCGGCGTCGAGGCGGTGGGCGAGCAGCGTCGGCACGGTGCCGTCGACGAGGCCTGACCCGAGGACGATGATCGCCGCCGGACCCGGTCGCGGCCGACGACGCAGGTAGGCGAGGCAGTAGAGCGCGAAGGACACGAGCACGAGGCCGGGGTAGCCGGGCAGCAGGACCACGACGACGCCGACGACCGCCCGCAAGGTGTGGCTCGGCGGGAAGAGCCAGATCGCGAGGACGGTCGCGGTCACCATCGCGACGCCGAGCACGAGGGCGAGCGCATTGGTGCGGCTGCGACCCTCCGGGCGAACGACGCGCAGTCCGGTGCCGACGAAGAGGAGCCCGAGCAGCATCGCCCCGACGCGGGGCAGCAGGAGCGGGGAGGCGCCGACGGCGGTCGTCACGGCCCAGAGGGCGCCGAGGAGGAGGACGCCGGTGCGCCACCGTCGCGGCTCGGTGCGCACGGCGAGGGCGAAGAGGACGAGAAACGCCGCCACGAGGACGAGGTCGACAAGGGGGCGCATGCGACGAGCATGCCTTCCCGGACCCTTCGTCACGAAACCGGCTGGTGGGCAGCGCCTTCCGGGGTGTCGAATCGAGGCATGGACGCAGACGAGATCCGCAGCGCGTTCCTCGACCACCTGGCCGGTCGGGGCCACGCGGTCATCCCACGCGCGTCGCTGGTCCCGGACGACGACCCGACGACACTCTTCACCGGCAGCGGGATGCAACCGCTGCTGCCCTACCTCCTCGGCGAGGACCACCCGGCCGGTCGCCGCCTCGTCGACAGCCAGACCTGCCTGCGCGTCCAGGACATCGAGGAGGTCGGCGACAACCGGCACACGACCTTCTTCGAGATGCTCGGCAGCTGGAGCCTCGGCGACTACTTCAAGCCCGAACAGCTGCGGCAGTTCTGGGACTTCCTCACCGGGACGGTGGGGTTGGACCCCGCCCGGCTCTACGTGTCGTGCTTCATCGGCGACGAGGCACACGGCATACCGAAGGACGACGAGTCGGCGGCCCTCTGGCGTGAGCTGTTCACGGCGGCGGGGGTCCCGGCCGACCAGGTCGAGCTCGGGCCCGAGGAGCACGCGGCACGGGTCGGGTCCGGCGGCGCGCGGATCGCCTTCTACGGCAACAAGAACTGGTGGTGCCGCGAGGGCAGCCCCGAGCGCATGCCCGTCGGCGAGCCGGGCGGCCCTGACACCGAGGTCTTCTACCTCTTCCCCCACGTCGAGCACGACCAGGCCTACGGCGAGCACTGCCACCAGAACTGCGACTGCGGCCGGTTCATCGAGCTCGGCAACTCCGTCTTCATGGAGTACCGCCGCACCGAGACCGGTTTCGAGCCGCTCCCCCGCCGCAACGTCGACTACGGCGGCGGTCTCGAGCGCATCGCGGCGGCAGCGCTCGACACCTCCGACGTCTTCCGGATCAGCCTGCTGTGGCCGATCATCGAGCGGCTCCAGGAGCTGTCGGGCCGCACCTACGAGGACGAGACGCTCGCCATGCGGGTCATCGCCGACCACCTGCGCGGGGCGACGTTCCTCGCCGTCGACGGCGTGCGCCCGAGCAACAAGGCGCAGGGCTACGTGATGCGCCGGCTCGTGCGCCGGGCCGTGCGCTTCGCCGTCGACCTCGGCATCGAGGACAACTTCTTCCCGCACGTCATCCCGACCGTCGCCGGCATCTACTCCCGCGCCTACCCCGAGGTGGCGGCCGCGGCCGATGAGGTGGCCGAGCTCCTCGCGCGCGAGGAGCACGTCTTCCGCCGCACCCTGCGGCGTGGCCTCGAGCGGCTGGAGGGTCACCGGGCGACGGGCGTCACCGGTGCGGACCTCTTCGTGCTCTACGACACCTACGGCTTCCCGGTCGAGCTGTCCACGGAGGTGGCGCGCACGGAGGGCATCGTCGTCAGCGGCACGTGGCGTGAGGAGTTCGACGCGCACATGGCGGCCCAGCGGGCGCGCTCACGCGGCGTCGCAGCCGGTAGAGAATGACCGGTCCGACTGATCACCGTGCCGGCACGCAGCTGCTGAGAATGCGCGCGATCTGCGCTCGCTCCGCGGGAGTGACCCAGAGGTGGTAGCGCTGCTTCACGGCGACCTGGCGCGCCACGTAGGTGCAGCGGAAGGCCTTGTTCGGCGGCAGCCAGGACGCGGCGTCGGCGTCGCCCTTGGCGCTGTTGGTCGGTCCGTCGACGGCGAGCAGGTTGAGGGGGTCGTTCGCGAGAGTCGTGCGCTGCGTCGGCGTCAGCTGCTGGGCGCCGGTGACCCACGCGTCACCGAGCGCGACGACGTGGTCGATCTGCACCTTCGAGGAGCTCGAGCGTCCGCGGGCGAAGACGATGGTGTGTCCGGTGTAGGGGTCGGCGAGCGTGCCCGAGAGCACGACGCAGCCATGGGTGCCGGGCTTGAGCAGCTCGGCGGTGAGGTCGCGCCGGAGCACGTCGTTGCGCGTGTCGCAGCCGTTGTGGCCGCCCTCGACATCGACGTCGTCGCTCCACGCGGGGCCGAACGCGGCACGCGCGTAGCCCGTCTTCGGCGCCCTGCCCTTGACCGGGAGGGCGGCGAGCGTCGCAAGGGCTACGTGCACCTGCCCCGCCGTCAGGGTGCCGGCGACGGGCGACGGCGCCGGGGAACTCGTCGTGGTGTGCCGCTCCACGCGGGTCGCGGTGTGCGGGACAGCAGCGCCCGGCCACGACGGTGCGAGGCCGCAGCCGGCCACGAACGAAGGCGCGGCGAGTGCCGCGACCACGAGGATGACCCGGTTCAGCAGCCGCCGAGTCGCGCGAGCGCGGGCGCCGTTCGTCGCAGACACGATGGGTAACCCTGCCACGTCAGGGAATCGGCTCCATGACGGGGTGGCAAGGCGACGTCGGGCCAGCCGATCGACCGGTTCGGACGTCCCGCCGGCTCGGGGATCGGAGATCACCGGTCGGTGGGTCGGGCGTACTGGTCGGGCAAGGACGGCCAGCGCTGGGAGGCCCACTCCGACCAGGTCGCGTGCCCGGGCGGGACGGGTGGGATCCGGCCGCCTCGCAGCTCCTCCTCGTCCGGGGCCTGGAACTGGCCGCGCCACTGCTCGAGCTCGACGTCGCTCATGTGGAAGGTCTCCTCGGGCGTGGCCGCGAACCGACGGGTGACGCGTCTGCGTTGCTCTTCGTGGTCGACGGGCAGGTAGAGGACGCGGCTACGTGCACCGACGGCGGCGGCGATCCAGCGGAGCGCCGAACGCTCGTCCGTGCCCCAGAAACCGAAGTCGAGGACGACGTTGGTGCCGAGCTCCGCGGCCCGCATGCCGATCTGAACCAGCTTGCCCTCGACGAGATCCCGCTTGTCCGGAGGGTTCTGGTCACCGAAGAGCATCAGCTGCCACTCGTCCGGCGTCAGCCGAAGGGCCGACGCGCTGGTCTCCAGCTCCTTGGCGCGAGTGGTCTTTCCTGCGCCGGGAAGGCCGACGATGAGGTAGACGGTCGCAGGTCCGACGCTGGGATCGCTGGGATCGCTGGGATCGCTGGGATCGCTGGGATCGCTCGGCGCGAGGTGGTCGTGGGCGGGCATGCAGCGACTCCTGGGGGATGGCGGCTGGCATCGCACGGTCGGGCCGCTCGTGCCGTCCGGACGGCTTCACCGGCTGACCCGCGCGATCCTAGAGCCGTCAGGGAACGCAGTGCTCCTGTTGACTGCTCGGTCCAGGGCCGGGACGCCCAGCGCCATGACGACGTAGAGACCGCTGGCGATGGGAGAGAGAGCGGTCGCTTCGAAGCCGTGCGCGCCGACGGTCAGACCGTTGACGACCAGGAGGATGCCCGCCAGGACCCCGGTGACACCGGCCAGGCGGACCTGGGTGCCGAGGTGCGCCCGGCTCAGCAGGCCTGCAGCGACCGTCAGCAGGGTCACCCCGAGCAGGATGGTGAAGAACGAGTTGACGCCCCACTCCAGCCAGCGCACGGCCTCCGCGGCGGCGAACCGGGACGCCCGGTCCCCGGGGTCCGCGCCCGCCCAGGCGTCGACCGCATGCTTGAGGGCGACGCCGTCCACGGCCATGTTCACGGCGATGAGGGCCAGGGTGGCGGCTGCCGCCGCGTCGCCCACTCGCACGAGGGTCCGGGGAACGCCGACCCGTTGCAGGGTCCGGCCCAGGGTCAGCAGTCCGGCGACGACCACTGCTGCCGACAGGAMCTGGAGGTCATGGACCCACACCCAGTCCGCGCTGTGGGCGTACTCGGCAAAGACGGCCTCGTGGGAGTTCGGCGACTCGTCGTGCGGGTGCAGGATGCTGCCCACGACGGCCAGGGCTGCGCCGACGACGAGCAGGACCGCAGAGAGACGGGCCGTCCGGGGTCCGGGCGGGACACCGTCCCCGCTCCTCGGCGCGGGGGTGCCAGACAGGTGCGGACGCCACGCCAGGTAGGCGGCCATGAGCGCGAACATCGCGACGTGGCCCCACGTGAGCAGCAGCTCGCCGGGAAGGACCCCGAGCCGGTAGGGCACCAGCAGGACGAGGAAGGGCAGCACCATGACGGCGGACATCTCCGCGATGTGCCGGGGTGCATGCCCTCGCACCCACATCCAGGCCGCCATGCCGACGGTCATGTCGAAGGCCATGGTCAGGGCCATGACGTCAGGGCGGGCGGTCAGGCCGGGCCACGCGGCGTCCCAGACGACACCGAACACTCCCATGCCGACGACCATCGCGAGCGTCATCTCGAGGTATGCCGTGAGGAAGCGGCCGAGCCGCGTGTGCAGGAGCTTGCGGGCCAGGGCGCGCGGCGTGCGGTCCGCATACGGGGTCGAGTACGTAGTCATGCCGACGATGGTCGGTCCGGCGGGCCCCGACCCGGACGTGCCAGAGGTCACCTTCGAGGTCACCCCGTCGGCATGACCCTCACAGCAGGCCGAGCGCCTGGGCGCGGAGCGCGGCCTGGGTGCGGTCGCGGACGCCGAGCTTGGCCAGGACGTTGGTGACGTGGTTCTTGACCGTGCCCTCGGACAGGTAGAGGCGCTCGGCGGTCTCCCGGTTGCTCAGCCCGTCGGCGAGCGCCCGGAGGACCTCCAGCTCACGGTGGGTGAGCGGGTCGACGAGAGGCTGTGGGCGCGGCCCGTCCGGGACGTCTGGCAGCCGGCTCATCCGTGCGAGGACCTTGGCGGCGACCGACGGCTGCAGCACGGACTCGCCGCGCGCCGCCGCGAGCACGCCCTCGACGAGCCGGGACGCGGTGGCGTCCTTGAGCAGGTAGCCGACGGCGCCGGCGCGCAGCGCCGGGAAGACCTCGTCGTCGCCGTCGAAGGTCGTGAGGACCAGCACACGCACGTCGGGATGTTCGACGCGCAGCCGCTGCGTCGTGGCGACACCGTCGAGCACGGGCATCCGCAGGTCCATGAGGACGACGTCGGGTCGGAGCCTGGCCACGAGCTCCAGCGCTTCGGCGCCGTCCGCCGCGGCGCTCACGACCTCGACCTCCTCGCGCACCTCCAGGAGCGTTGTCAGGGCCTCACGGAACAAGGTCTGGTCATCGACGACGAGCACCCGCACGGGGCGGTCGGGGCTCATCCCGGCACCTCGACGCGGACGGTCACACCCGCGCCCGGTGCCGACTCGACGGTGAGGGAGCCGCCGAGGCGATCGACTCGCTCACGGATCCCGACGAGCCCGAACCCGCCGCCGTCGTTGCGCCGGAGGCCGCACCCGTCGTCGCGAACCTCCAGACTCACCGAGTCCGGCAGGTAGGCGAGCCGGATCACGGCGGCCTGGGCATGCGCATGCTTGCGCACGTTGGTGAGGCTCTCCTGGGCGGCACGATAGAGGGCGACCTGAGCCTCGTGATGGAGCCGGCGTTCGACTCCCTCGACGTCCACCGACGTGGGCAGGCCGGCCGCCTCGCTCTCGCCGGCCAAGGTCCTCAGCTGCTCCGGGAGATGCTGGTCCGGCCGCGCCTCGCGCAGCGCGGCCACCGACTCGCGGACCGACGTCAACGCCTGACGCGCCTGGTCCTCTGCCTGGCCGAGCAGGCTGTCGGCCCGGGCGGGGTCGGTGGCCATCACCGCCCGCGCGGCCTGG
>NZ_JBFULD010000155.1:0-9543 GCF_056400505.1 Terrabacter sp. P5_B1 | reverse complement strand
TTCGACTGTCGTCCAGCGGCCGAACGTGGCCTCTCGACGGTGGAGCTGCGGGTGGGCGGGACCCGGGGTCAGTGACCGGCGGGGATGGCCACGGCGTCCTCGTCGGTCTTGGCCCCGGCAGCGCCCGGCTTGGGACCGAGGTCGAGGTTCGGGAGGAACAGCGTCGCGATGAAGGCGAGGACGAGCACCCCGGCCGCGACGACGAAGACGACCGACATCGCGTCCGAGAAGCCGACGAGGAACGGCTTGGCCAGGCGCGGGTCGAGCTGGTTGATGAACGAGCTGTCCGACAGGGCCGAGCCGCCGACCCCCGCACCCGAACCGCCACCCTGCTGGGCTGCCTGCAGCTGCTGGACGAAGGCCTTGTTCGTCGCGGGGTCGCCGCCGGTCGGGTTGTGGAGCGCGGCCTGGAACGCCGGCGTCGGCGCGATCGCCGCGAAGGCCTCGGAGATCTTCGAGCCCGCCTGCGAGAAGAGGATCGAGAGGAAGACCGCGGTGCCGAGCGTGCCACCGATCTGGCGGGTGAAGGTCGCCGACGACGTCGCCACCCCCATGTCGCGGCGGTCGACGGCGTTCTGGACGGCGAGGGTCAGCGGCTGGAAGTTGAAGCCCAGGCCGATGCCGAAGAAGAACATCACGATCATCGTCTTCCACAGCGGGGTGTCCGCGCCGACGAAGCTGAAGGCGTAGAGCGACAGGACGAGGATCGCCGCGCCCATGATCGGGAAGTGCCGGTAGCGCCCCGTGCGGGAGATCAGCTGGCCCGAGATGATCGAGCCGGACATGATCCCGAGCGTCATCGGCAGCAGCTGCAGGCCCGCCTCGGTCGGCGTCGAGCCCTTGACGATCTGCAGGTAGAGCGGGATCGCAGCGAGGCCGCCGAACATGCCCATGCCGATGAAGACGGAGGCAACCGAGGCGGCCCCGATCGTGCGGTTCCTGAAGAGGCGCAGCGGGATCAGCGCCTCCTCACCCATGGCCCGCTCGAAGAGGAAGAACGCGACGAGACCGGCGAGGCCGATGGCGTAGCACGTGATCGAGGTCGCGGAGCCCCAGCCCCACGCGCGGCCCTGCTCGGCGACGATGAGCAGCGGCACGAGGGCCACCGAGAGGCTGAGGGCGCCCCAGTAGTCGATGCGGTGGTCGAGGCGCGTGTGCTTGAGGTGCAGGGTGCGCGTGACGACGATGAGGGCCGCGACGGCGATCGGCACGTTGACGAGGAAGACCCAGCGCCAGCCGGTGACGCCGAAGAGCGTGTCCTGGCCGGCGAAGAAGCCGCCGATGACCGGGCCGAGCACGCTCGAGGTGCCGAAGACCGCGAGGAAGTAGCCCTGGTACTTCGCGCGCTCACGGGGCGGCACGATGTCGCCGATGATCGCGAGGGCGAGCGAGAAGAGACCGCCGGCACCGATGCCCTGGACGGCACGGAAGGCCGCGAGCGACGGGATCGACCACGCGAGCGTGCAGAGCATGGAGCCGATCGTGAAGATCGTGATCGCGAAGATGAAGAGCTTCTTGCGCCCGTAGATGTCGCCGAGCTTGCCGTACAGCGGCGTCGCGATGGTGCTCGTGATGAGGTATGCCGTCGTGACCCAGGCCTGGCCGGCGAGGTCGTTGAGATCGTCGGCGATGACACGCATCGCGCTCGCGACGATCGTCTGGTCGAGCGCGGCGAGGAACATCCCCATCATGAGCCCGACGAGGATGGTGAGGATCTCCTTGTGGGAGAGCACCGGTCGCGGGTCGGGGCCTGCCCCTGCGGGGGCGTCCGCAGTCGCGTCGACGCGCGGCGGTTCGGCGGTGGTGTCGGACATGTCAGTCCTCTTTCTGGGTCTGGTCCCGGGTGGAATGGAAGGGCATCGGGGGCGGCGCTGCACCCCTGGCCCGGAGGTTGGCGTCGAGCGCATCGCCGAGCTCTCCCAACCGCGTGACGAACTCCGTGGTCACGGGTCCGTCCCAGTCGGCGAGCAGCCCCTGGAACCACGCCGCTCGGCTCGCCTGGATGCGGGCGAGGGCGTTGCTGCCGTGGTCGGTCAGGGACACGACCCAGGCGCGCCCGTCGCTCGGGTCGGGGCTCTTCTCGAGATGCCCCGTGCCGACGAGCGAGCTGACCTGCCGGCTGACGGTCGAGGCATCGTTGTGCAGGGTCGTGGCGAGCTCGGAGATGCGGACGGTGCCGGCGCCTGCGACGACGAAGAGCACGGGGTATGCCGTGACGTCGACGCCGTCCTCGAGGCGGGGCGCACTGTGCTTGGCCGCGACGAGGAGCTTCTGCACGCGCAGGAGCCCGAGGAAGACGGAGTTCGCCTGGTCCTCGGTGACTGCCATGGGGTGCTCCTCAGTCGACTAGTTGCTTGYGGCATGCAAGTATCTGTCCGCAGATCGCCGACGTCAATTCGCCTGTCCAACCTTTGTCCAATGATAGGACGGAGCCCCCACGTGAGAGGCTGGTGTGGTTGTCTGTGGACTCACGCCGGCGGGGGAGGTGCGAGGATGACGGACGCGCCCAGGCCGTCCAGCAGTGTGCTGGGCGAAGGTGCCGGACTCCAGGGAGTGCCATGACGAGCGACGTTCCGATCGACCCGACGATCAACGACACGTTCCGACAGCTGTCGGCGTTGATCTATGCGGGCGCCGACTCAGGGTCGATCCACCAGTCCCTCGTCGACTCCGCTCCCCAACTCATCGAGGGCTGCGACCGGGCGTCACTGCTCGTGCGCACCCGCGACCGCTACGTCACCGCTGCGAGCACCGACGACATCGCCCGTCGGATCGACCAGATCGAGCTCGAGGTCGGCGAGGGCCCCTGCGTCGACGCCATCGTCTCGGAGGCGTACCAGCACGACGCGGATCTCACCGATGCCACGACCCCGTGGCCGCGCTTCACCGAGCGCATCGTCGCTGAGACGCCGGTGCGCTCGGCCATCGGCTACCGGCTGCTCCTCGACGGAGAGAAGGCCGGCGCCCTCAACGTCTTCTCCGACACCGCTGGCGCCCTGACGTCCCGGTCGGCCGACATCGGTGCCGTCATCGCCTCGTTCGCCTCGGTCGCCCTGATGGCGATCCGGGCCCGTGAGGAGGCCGCCACCCTGCGTCAGGGCCTGCAGAGCAACCGCGAGATCGGCAAGGCCGTCGGTCTGCTCATGGCCGCGCACCACATCACCGGTGAGCAGGCCTTCGAGCTGCTGCGCAGCACGTCGCAGGAGCTCAACATGAAGCTCACCCGGGTCGCCTCGCAGATCATCGACGGGCAGGAGTCCCAGTTCAGGCCGTCGGACGTCGGGGCTGGCAGCGGCGCGGCAGGCTCACCGGTCTGAGCGGGACCTGACCGGACGAGGGTCGGGTCCAGCCCCTTGACGAGGGTCTGGACCAGCCCTGAACCAGGGTCTGGACGAGGCCCTGGACGACGAGTGGCCCCGACGCGTCCTCTCTCAGGGGCGTCGGGACCACTCGAACGGTCGATGTGGGTCAGGCCGAGGCCATGCCCTCCGATGACAGCTGACGGCGCAGCTCGTCGAGGGTGCGACGGAGCAGGCGGCTGACCTGCATCGCGCTCAGACCCATCGACTCGGCGATCTCCGCCTGGGTCATGTCGCCCGCGAACCTCAGCTGCACCAGCTGCTGGTCACGGGGGGACAGCCGCTCGAGCGCGGTGCGCACGACGATGCCCTCGTCCAGCGCCGGGTCGGAGCCCGAGTCGCCGCGGGCGTCGAGGAGGTCGAGCACGGGCCGGCCGCCGTCGGCCGTCGTCGCGTCGAGGGAGGCCGGCCGCAGGTTGGTCGCCGCCACCTGGGCCTCTCGGACGGACTCGAGCGTGATGTCGAGCTCGCGGGCGAGCTCGCGGACGTCCGGGTCGTGCCCCAGTCGCTGCTCGAGCCGTGACCGGGTGTCGGTGACGAGCTGCCGGCGCTCCTGCAGCTCTCGCGGGGGGCGTACGAGCCACCCGTGGTCACGGAAGTGACGACGGAGCTCGCCGGTGATGGTGGGCGTGGCGTAGGCGCCGAACTCGGTCGGCTTGCTCAGGTCGAACCGCTGGACGGCCTTGAGCAGGGCCAGGAACGCCACCTGCTCGAGGTCCTCGCGGTCGAGGCCCTTGCCCGAGTACCGGTGGGCGAGCGAGCGTGCGAGCGGCATGTGCAGCTTCGTCACGGCCTCGAGGGCGTCGTGGCGTTCGGACTCCGAGTCCGAGCTGCGAAGGGTGTGGATGAGCTCTCTGGTTCGCGCATCCTTGCGCGGACCCATGGATGGGTCGGTCATTTCAACTCCGATGGATCGGATCCCCGATGCGGCGCTGGCTTGACCGTCTGGTCATGACGCTAGGCCGTCTGCCACCTTTACACAAGGAGGCTTTCGCTACCGTGCGGCGCCTTTGACGTGTATAAGCACTCCGATCCCGCTGCCGGCGATCGTCCCCGACGGGACGGGCGGCGGCAGCCGGAAGAGCTCAGTGCGTGACGACGACGAGAGCCTCGAGGAGCCTCCGCGCGATCTCCCCGTCACCCGTCACCGTGTAGTGGATCGCGTCCACGGAGCGCCGCCCGGCCGCCCGACGGGTCAGTGCGTCCGTGGTCAGATGGATGGACGTGACGTCGAGCTGTTCCTCACCCTGGGGTCGGTCGTTACCGCTGAAGAGTGCTTCGCCGTAAGGGCGCCCGTCCTCGCCCGTGACGATGCGCGCACCGCCGCGGGCCACGACGGGGCCGCTGACATCGAGCACGACGGCGTGCCCAGCGCCGATGTCGGCGACGCGGGAGGCGATGCGCGGGAGGGCGTCGAGGATGTCGGCGGTGAAGATCGCGGCGCTCGCGGAGTCGAGGTTCCCGGGCCGGTCGAGGGCCGCGCGGATGTCCTGCTCGTGCACCCACGCGTCGACGATCCGGCGGTGCAGGTGCTGGCCGAACGTCGTGTCGGGCCCGAAGAATCCGCCGATGACGGTGTCGACATCGGCGTCGGAGGCACGCAGCTCGGCCACCCGCCGGGGGTGGAACTCCGCCAGCTCGGCCACGATGTCGCGTCCGGTGATCCCCCGTCGAGCCTCCACGTCGACCTCGACGAAGCGCGCGAAGTCGCTGCGGACATGGGCGTAGTCGGGCACCGCGACTCGCGGTCGCGGCAGGCCGGCGAAGGACTTCTCGGCGCCGACGACGTGCGCGATCTGGTCCTTCACGGTCCAGCCCGGGCACTCGGTCTGGATCTCGAAGTCCTCGTCGCGGCACGAGTACCCGAGATCGATGATCGACTGCACGGAGTGGTCGAACGCGTCGATCAGTCCGTTGCGGTCGTCGGGGGCGGCCGGGTGCATGGGCATGGGTTCAGACTACTTACCCTTGAGGCATGTCAACCCTGTCGCGAGAAGGCCGAACCGGTCCACGGACCGGCTCGACCTCTTCCGGAGGGCCGAGGGCGGCGATGGTGTTGGCCGGTGTGGTCACCGTCGGCCTCGTTGCGAGCGTGGTCGCCGCTCGCTACACCGGARCGGCCGACGCCATGACCGGTGGCCTCACGGACGCGGGCCCGGTCGTGCGCTGGGCGCTCCCGCTGGTGCGCGTCGTCCACGACGTCGCGGCCTCGCTGACGATCGGCTCCCTGTTGCTCGCCGCGACGATGATCCCGGGCCGCACCCGTGCGGAGAGCGCCGCCCCCGACGAGCCGCGCCGCGCGGCGGCGCTCCGCGTCGCGACCGCGGCAGCCTTCGTCTGGGCGGTCGCGGGAGCGGTCGGCCTCGCCTTCACGTTCGCCGACGCGGCCGGTATGCCGCTCAGTGACCCGTTGTTCGCCACCAACCTCGCCGGGTCGGTGTGGTCCATCGAGACGCTGCGCGTCGCCCTGCTCAGCTGCCTCGCAGCGTTCGTCGTGGCGTCCGTCGCCGCGGTGGCACGGTCGCGCCCCGTGGCCGTCGCGCTGAGCGCGCTCTCGGCGCTCGGCCTGCTCGTCCTCGGACTCACGGGTCACGCCGGCGGCTCGGCCGACCACGAGACCGCGGTCAACGCCCTCGCCGCGCACCTGCTGGGCGCCGCCGTCTGGGTCGGCGGACTGCTGGCCCTCATCGTCCTGCGGGGCGCGCTCGGGGAGTCCCTCGGCGTCGTGGTCCGGCGCTACTCGACCGTCGCCCTCTGGTGCTTCGTCACCATCGGCGTCTCCGGCGTCATGTCGGCGACGACGCGACTCGGCTCGTGGTCCGACCTGGCCACGCCGTACGGCGTCCTCGTCCTCATCAAGGTGGTTGCCTTCTCGGCCCTCGGTGTCGCCGGGGTCGTGCACCGCCGGGTGACCCTCGACCGCATAGACGCCTCGGAGGGCAACGACACCGCTGGTGCCCCTGCTGCTGCCGCTGCCGCCCGTGGCACGCGTGGGCGCCTCTTCGTGCGCCTCGCCGTGGTGGAGACGCTCGTCATGGGGCTCGCCTTCGGTGTCGCAACGGCCCTGGCGCGCAGCGAGCCGCCGGTGCCCGAGACGGTGGCCGACCCAAGCGCTGCCCTGTCGCTGACCGGCTACCCCGCCCCTCCCGCGCCGACGGCACTGGACTGGCTCACGGCCTGGCGGGTCGAGTGGCTGTTTCTCGCCACAGGACTGCTCGCCATCGGTCTCTACGTAGCCGGGGTGGTGCGGCTGCGGCGGCGTGGCGACGCGTGGCCCGTGCTGCGCACGTTGAGCTGGGTCGTCGGCTGGTTGCTCTTCCTCTATGCGACCAACGGCGTCCTCGGCATCTACGGCCGCGTCGCCTTCTCATGGCACATGACCTTGCACATGCTCGAGGCGATGGTCCTGCCCATCTTCCTCGTGCTCGGCGCTCCCGTGACACTGGCGCTGCGCACGATCAGGCCGCGCCGGGACGGCACGCTCGGCCCACGCGAGATGCTCCTCGCGATGATCCACTCCCGGCTCCTGGCAGTCGTCGGCAACCCGATCTTCGCGGCTGCCTTCTTCTTCATGAGCCTCGTGGTCTTCTACTGGACGGGCCTGTTCCAGCTGGCGCTGGAGACGCACACGGGCCACCTGCTCATGACCGCGCACTTCGTCGTGGTCGGCTACCTCTTCGCCTGGGTGCTCGTCGGCGTCGACCCCGGCCCCAAGCGGTGGAGCCCGGCGCTGCGCCTCGTCGTGCTCTTCGCCACGATCGCCTTCCACGCGTTCTTCGGGGTGGCGATGATCAGCGGCACGACAGTGCTCGCCGGCGACTTCTTCCCGACCATCGCCATCCCGTGGGTCGGCAGCCCCCTGGCCGACCAGCGCTACGGCGGCGGTGTCGCCTGGGCCATCGGGGAGCTGCCCAGCCTCGTGCTCGCCCTGACCGTCGCCCTGCAGTGGTTCCGCACCGACAGTGCGGAGGCGGTGCGGCAGGACCGGCGTGCCGACCGGGACGGCGACGCCGAGCTCACGGCATACAACGAGCGTCTCGCTGCTCTCGCGAAGCGCGACGGCAACCCGTCCCGCTGACGGGCAGGCCTGACCAGTCGTCGCCGCGCATGTGAGAGTTGGGCCATGAAGGTTGCGCTCATCCAGCTGGCCTACGGCGACGACGAGTCGGTCGCCGACCGCACCACCCGCGTCACCGACCTCGTACGCGCCCAGGCAGGTCACGACCTCGTCGTCCTGCCGGAGCTGTGGTCGGCGGGCGGGTTCGACTACACGGCGTGGGACGAGCGCGCCGAGGCCGTCGACGGACCCGTCGCGCAGGCCCTGGCCCAGGCCGCGGGGGACGCCGGCGTCACCCTGCACGGCGGCTCGATCGTCGAGCGGGCCGCCCCCGCCGACCCCGTCGAGGCCGCTGACCCCGTCGGTCGTGGGCTGTGGAACACGAGCCTCGTCTTCTCGCCCGAGGGTGAGCTCGTCGCGACCTACCGCAAGATCCACCGGTTCGGCTTCGGCGAGGGCGAGCCCAGCCTCATGGACGCCGGTGATGACGTCGTCGTCGTCGACGTGCCCGTCGCGGCCGGCGGCACGGCCCCCGTCGGCCTGTCGACCTGCTACGACCTGCGCTTCCCCGAGCTCTACCGTCTTCTGCTCGACCGCGGCGCCGAGGTCTTCGTCATCCCGGCCGCGTGGCCCCGCAAGCGGGTGGCCCACTGGACGCTGCTCGGGCAGGCCAGGGCGATCGAGGACCAGTGCGTCGTGCTCCAGTGCAACACCGCCGGCACGCACGCGCGCCACGAGATGGGAGGGCACTCCCAGGTCGTCGACGCCACCGGGAAGGTTCTGGCCAACGCGGGCCTTGACGAGGAGGTGCTGAGCATCGACATCGACACCGCGGCGACGCCGGAGTGGCGCCGGACCTTCCCCGTGCTGACCGACCGGAGGCTCCCGTGAGCGCCGGCACCGGTACGCTCCGCTCCCGGGTCAAGGTGCGCGCGCCCGAGCTCGTCGGGCGCGGCTGGCTCAACACCGGCAGTCGTGCGCTGGGGCTCGCCGACCTGCGCGGTCGCGTCGCGGTGCTCGACTTCTGGACCTTCTGCTGCGTCAACTGCCTTCACGTCCTCGATGAGCTGCGCCCCGTCGAGGCGCAGTTCCCCGACGCGCTGACGATCATCGGCGTGCACTCGCCGAAGTTCGAGCACGAGGCCGACGCCGATGCGCTCGCGGCCGCCGTCGAGCGGTATGCCGTCCACCACCCCGTGCTCGACGACCCCGACCTCGTGACGTGGAAGGCGTATGCCGCCCGCGCCTGGCCGACGCTCGTGGTCATCGACCCCGAGGGCTACGTCGTCGCCTCGATGTCGGGCGAGGGCCACGGCCCCGGTCTGGCCTCGCTCGTCGCCGAGCTGATCGAGGAGCACCGGGCCAGGGGCACGCTCCAGCCCGGTGATGACCCGTACGTCCCGCCGCCGGCGCCCGACACCGCCCTGCGATTCCCGGGCAAGGCGGTCGCCCTCCCCGACGGGTCGTTCGTCGTCAGCGACACGGCCAACCACCAGGTCGTGCACCTCGAGGAGGACCTGCTCACCGAGCGCGCCCGCTGGGGCGGCGAGGGTCAGTTCAACGAGCCGCAGGGGGTGCTGCCGGCGACCCCGACCGTGGCCGGCCGGCTCGGGGTGGACCTTCTCATCGCGGACTCGGTCAACCACCAGGTCAAGGGAATCCGATTCTCCGACGGCTCGATACACGTCGTGGCAGGCACGGGTTCACAGCTGCGCGAGCGCACGGGCGGGGGCCCGGCCCTCGAGCAGGCGCTGTCGACGCCGTGGGACCTCGCTTGGCTCGGTGACCGGCTCGTCGTCGCCATGGCCGGCACCCACCAGCTGTGGGCGTGGACGCCGGGCGACACCTTCGCGGACGGCCGGGTCGCGGTCGTCGGTGGCACGTCGAACGAGGGGCTCGTCGACGGACCGGCCCGCGACGCGTGGTTCGCCCAGCCGTCCGGCCTCGCGGCCTCGGCGTCGGGTGACCGCGTCTGGATCGCCGACTCTGAGACGTCGGCCCTGCGCTCGCTGACGACGCCGGCCGACGGCGAGCTCGTCGTCGAGACGCACGTCGGCACCGGCCTCTTCGACTTCGGCCACCGCGACGGCGACGCCGCCGAGGCGCTGCTCCAGCACCCCCTCGGCG
>NZ_JBFULD010000154.1:0-9712 GCF_056400505.1 Terrabacter sp. P5_B1 | reverse complement strand
AGCCAGGTGCGCCGGCGGCGACGGCGCCGCGCGACCTCGCCGAGCAGGGTCGTGACGCGCGCATCGCCCTGCTCGGACGAGAGGGGCTCCGGAACGGCGGCGGGACCGTCGGCCAGGTGGGGACCGCCCTCGGGGCCGGCCAGGTCGAGCAGCCGGGGCAGCCCGGACACCTGGCCGAGCTCCGCCTGGCACGGTCCGCACGTGCGCAGGTGCTCGCTGTAGGTGCGGTGGTCCTCGTCGGACAGGCCACCGAGCACGTAGGCGCCGAGCAGGGCATGCACGTCGCCCGATCCGGGGTTCATCGGTTCACTCCCATCTCGTCGAGGATGACGCGCAGGTTGCGCACGGCGTAGTAGGCGCGAGACTTCACGGTGCCCTCGGGCACCCCGACCCGCTCGGAGGTCTCGGCGACGGTCAGCCGCTCATAATAGAGGTGACGCACGATCTCACGGTGGTTGGCCTGCAGCCGGCCGAGGGCCTCCTCGACGAGCACCTGGTCGAGCGCCCGGTCGAGCGCGGAGTCCTGCTCGGCGACGTCGACGAGCTGGGCCTGCTGCGGACGGCGACCGGCCGCGCGGTACTGGTCGACGATGAGGTGGCGGGCGGTCGTGATGAGGTAGGCGCGCAGGTTCTCGGCCTCGGGCGCCTGCTTCCAGACGCGCAGGATGACCTCCTGGACGATGTCGTCGACGCGGTTGGCATCGCTCGTCGCGCGCCACACGACGCGTCGCAGCATCGGCCCGTGCTCGCGGTAGATCTCCGCGACCGCCTCGTCGTCCAGCGGCATGCCGCCGCCACCTCCTCACTGGGGCTCCCTGAACCGGAGACGCCTGCGGGCCGGCTCCGGTTCACCGGTCAGCTCCTGCCTGCACCGTCTCACGACGTCGCCGGGTCCGTATGCCGTCTGCGCGGGTCCCGCCTACCGTGGGGGTCATGTGCCCTGCCGCCATGCCGAACCCGGCCCAGCACCCCGTCACGGGAGGCCTCTTCCTGTCCCCGGTCCCGGCCGGCTCCGGATGGCCCGGTGACCCGGCCGCAGCCGAGACGCCCGTGGCGGCCACCCCCGCGCAGGTGCGCCGACTCGCGAAGGCGGCGGACGGCATACGCGAGCTCGACGCCCGCGTCAGCGTGTGCCGCGCGTGCCCACGGCTCGTCGAGTGGCGCGAGTCGGTCGCCACCCGGGGACGCCGCGCGGCGTTCGCCGACCAGCCCTACTGGGGACGCCCGGGGCCGTCCTTCGGCGACCCCGACGCGGAGGTGCTCATCGTCGGTCTGGCGCCGGCGGCCAACGGCACCAACCGGACCGGGCGCATGTTCACCGGCGACCGCTCCGGCGACTGGCTGTATGCCGCCCTCCACCGCGGGGGGTACGCCAGCCAGCCGACGTCGGTCGCGTCGGGTGACGGCCTCGTGCTGACGGGACTGCGCATCGTCGCGACCGTCCGGTGCGCGCCACCGGCCAACAAGCCGACGACCGAGGAGAAGGCGACGTGCGCGCCCTGGCTCGACCGCGACCTCGAGCTGTCGGAGCCACGGCTGCGCTCGATGCTCGCGCTCGGGTCGATCGCCTGGGACGCGGCGCTCGGTGCTGCTCGTCGGCGGGGCTGGAGCGTGCCTCGACCCAAGCCGCGCTTCGGCCACGGCGCCGAGGCCGTGCTCACGACCTCCGGCGGGAGGGTGGTGCGCCTCGTCGGCAGCTACCACGTCAGCCAGCAGAACACCTTCACGGGCAAGCTCACCGAGGCGATGCTCGACGAGGTCATCGCGCGGCTCTGACCGGGCCGGTGGCAGCATGGCCCGTCATGGGTGAGGCAACGAGATATCGGTCGGTCGTCGGCGAGGCCGACGCGCCCCTCGACCAGCGACTGTCCGACGAGCTGGACGCAGTGAACGCCGCAGCGACCGTGGGCACGCCCGCGGCGCGCGAGCTGACCGTCCGGGTCGTCGACGGCGACGGGGAGCTCGTGGCCGGCGTCAGCGGCTGGACCTGGGGCGTCGCGGCCGGCATCGGGATGACGTGGGTGCGTGAGCAGGCACGCGGGACGGGTTTGGGCGAACGGCTCCTCGCCGACTTCGAGACCGAGGCGCGGGCGCGCGGTTGCACCCACGTCTTCGTCACGTCGTTCACGTTCCAGGCGCCGGCCTTCTACGAGAAGCAGGGCTATCGCGAGATCTTCCGCTGGGAGGGAGTCCCGACGTCGGACTCGGCCGACGTGCACCTCCGTAAGGACCTCTAGCCGTCGCCGGTTGAGTAGGGACGCCGATGCGGGGCCGGCCAAGGTGGGCAAGGGTGGCGCCGTGGCAGCACGCAGCGTTCGGCCGTACCTCCTCGCCCTCGGCGTGCTCTGGGTCCTCCCGGCGCTCCTCGTGCTCGTGTTGCACGTGGTGCTCCCGGACCACAGCGCCACGGGCGGGTGCAGCGGCATCGGTTTCGGCTGCTCCCTGCCGCCCTCGGAGGCCGTGGTGCTCCTCGGCCTCCTGGCTGCCGGTCCGCTGATCCTCCTGGGGCTGGTCGTGTGCGTCGTCATCGCGGTCGTGCAGTCCCATCGCGCGCGACATCGCTCCGGAGAGGTGGGTCAGGCAACTCCGTCGGACAGCGGGCGGTCGTAGGTCAGCAGTTCCGGGAACGGCGGGAACCCTCGGGAGGTCAGCGGCAGTCATGGCGCGCAGGACGCTCATCGGTCCCGGCCCGGGATCCTCGTTTCGTGTCCATGACGGGACCAGAGTCCGCGGCCTGCTGCCCGAGGGGGCACCGCGGTCGCGCCGTGAACGATGATGACCCGTTGGTCGGGCCGTGCACGACGAGCACCGCCCAGTCGAGCGCAGCGAGACCGACGCTCGTCACGACGTCGTCGTCAGGTCGGCGTGAAGTCGACGAGGTGCAGGTGCAGCGGTCCACCGGTCGGGGCGGGATAGCGCCGACCGAGCCGGGACCGTGGTCTGCGTCGCTCCGGCGGATCCTTCCGGTCGGGCTCGTCGGCCGAGGCCAGGCGAGGTGGACGCGGTGGGCCGATGAGCAGTCCGGTATAGGTCTGGAAGACGAGCCCGTCGAGGCGGCGGGGATCGCCGTCGATGGTGAACTCGCGGCGGTGGTGCCCGTCGTGGTGGAAGGCGCACAGGGCCAGGAGGTTGCAGTCGTCGGTGGGTCCACCGTCTCGCCAGTGGACCAGGTGGTGGATCTCGAGGTTCCGGGTGGAGCCGCAACCGGGGAAGCGGCAGCCGCGGTCCCGGTCGAGGATGAGGACCCGAGTGCGGTGCGGGACGACCCGCTGGGCGCGGCCGACGTTGACCGGATGCCCGTCGGTCTCCCACACGGGGGTGAGGGTCCCGTCGCAGGTCAGGCCCCTCATGATCGTCTGCGGGAGGCGGGGTCGAGCCGTGAGCCAGCCGCCGTCGGTGTCGAGGTGGACCTGCACCCGGTAGCGCGCTCTGCGTGCCGCGCCACCCGAGTCGCTCGAGCCCGCTGCGTCGAGGGACCGGGTGGCGAGCAGGAGAAGCGCGTCAGCCCGGGTGACGCGCGGGCGTCCCCCGTCGCTGGGGAACCGGTCCGGGTCGCTGACGTCGCCGTCCAGAGCTCGTTTCTGCCCGTCGTCCACGATGCCGCCCACGCCGTCGCCCTCAGCGCTGAGCGTGTGGAAGAGGTGGTCCTTGGCCTCGGCGAGGGCGGCCTCGACGAGGGCGCCGACCTCAGCCGGTGCGTCGTAGCGCAACCGGAACCTGCCCTCGCCGTCGACGCTCATGCTCAGGTGGGCCGGTGCGGCCGGCTCCGGCCCCTGGTCATCGACGTGACCGTCCTGCCCGTCGGGAACGAGCTCGCCGGGGAGGGCGCCGTCGTCGTCGGCGACGCTGTCGGGGTGGAGGGTGAAGTCGTATCGGCTGACCGAGCGCTGCAGCTGCGTCACGGTCGCGTGCTGGGCGAACTCGGCGACGGTCGCGTCGAACTCGGCCGGAGTGTGCCGGGCCACGACCGCCGCTTGGTCCAGGCTGATGCGGCCCTCCCGCAGCGCTGCGACGGTCGCGGGAAGCTCACCGGTCCGACGGCCCAGCAGGACGACCGCAGCAGCCTGGCCTCGCGACAGCCCGGCACGGAGCATCAACCAGTGCTCGGGTGAACGCAGGCCCGCGGCCTGCCACGACCCGTCGGCGAGGACTGCTGCGACGAAGTCCACGAGCCGCGCGTGTGCGTCGTGCAGATCGGCGGCCAGGGACGCGACGTGGTCCCAGTCCTCCTCGATCCGCTCCGCACTCTGGCTCATGCCTCAATCATACAGGTGTTCGAATCCGAGATCAAGAGCACGGCCGATCAAATCCCTTGCAACACAATGCTTTTCGTCATGACAGTCCGTCAGTGACAGGAGCGGGCCTGCAGGTCGACGAGGTCGACGTCGGATCCTTGGGTTAGCGTGGATCGCATGACGGGCCAGCCGTACTGGGAGAGCCCAGTGGAGAAGCAGATCCGCGAGGCACAGGAGCGCGGGGACTTCGACAACCTGCCCGGCGCCGGAAAGCCCCTCGACCTCAGCGACTCCGGCGACCCGGACTGGTGGGTCAAGCGCTTCGCGGCGCGCGAGAACCTCGACCTCGGCGGTGCGCTGCCCGGAGCGCTGGCGCTGCGCAAGGAGGCATCGGGCTATCCCGAGTCCCTCGTCGACGTCCGCACCGAGGCGCAGGTGCGCGAGATCATCGAGGACTACAACACGCGCGTCCTCGCCGACCGGCTGCGCCCGGCCGTGGGGAACCTGCCGCCCCTCATCGCCAAGACGCTCGACGTCGACGAGATGGTCGAGCGTTGGCGACCGCTGCGCGCCGAGCTCGAGGAGGAGCAGCGCCGGGCCAGGGAGGAGCGAGCCACAGCCCGCGCCGCCGAGCTCGAGACGCAGGGCCCGTGGTGGCGCCGGCTGTTCCGCCGGAGCTGACGCTGTTCGAGCGCCTCGGAAGTGTGCACTCGACGGGAGGGTAGGTCGAGTGCCCACTTCCTGACATGTGCGACCAGTCGCGGCACCACTCGCGCCATCTCGCACTGCGGCTCAAGGGCTGCCCTGCGGCTCAGCGCTGCTCGCGGTCCTCGTCGGTGACGAACTGCACGAGTTCGGCCACGGAGGCGACGATGCGGCTCGGGCGGTACGGGAAGTGCTCGACCTGCTCGCGGCTCGTCGAGCCGGTGAGCACGAGGACGGTGCGCAGTCCCGCCTCGAGACCGCTGATGATGTCGGTGTCCATGCGGTCGCCCACCATGATCGTCGTCTCGGAGTGCGCGTCGAGGCGGTTGAGGGCGCTGCGCATCATGAGCGGGTTGGGTTTGCCGATGTAGTAGGGCTGCCGGCCGGTCGCCGTCGAGATGAGGGCCGCGACCGACCCGGTGGCAGGCAGCGTGCCTGCGGGACTCGGTCCGCTCGGGTCGGGGTTGGTCGCGATGAAGCGGGCGCCCCGCTCGATCAGGCGGACCGCGCGGGTGATCGCCTCGAACGAGTAGGTGCGGGTCTCGCCGAGGACCACGTAGTCGGGGTCGCGGTCGGTCATGACGTAGCCGACGTCGTGCATGGCCGTCGTCAGCCCCGCCTCGCCGACGACATAGGCGGATCCCCCGGGTCGCTGCTCGGCGAGGAACTGCGCCGTCGCGAGCGCGGACGTCYAGATCGCCTTCTCCGGCACGTCGATCCCGCTTCGCAGCAGGCGGGCCCGCAGGTCGCGCGGCGTGAAGATCGAGTTGTTCGTCAGGACGAGGAAGGACCTGCCGGACTGCTCCAGCGCAGTGATGAACTCGGCGGCTCCGGGGATCGCGTCCTCCTCGTGGACGAGGACGCCGTCCATGTCGGTGAGCCAGGTCTCGACGGGCCGGTGATCGGTCATGGACCCATTGTGTCGGGCCGGGCTACCGTCGGTGGATGGGACTCGTCCAGATCGCCCAGCACGCCGACGACCTCGGCCGGGCCACCTCCTTCTACCGCGACCTCCTCGGCGAGGAGCCCCTCGCGACGTACGACCCGCCGGGACTCGTCTTCTTCGACCTCGACGGCGTGCGACTGCTCCTCGACGCCGGCGCGCCGAGCGCCCTGCACTACCTGCGGGTCGACGACCTCGAGGCCACGGTGGGCCGGCTGCGGAGGGCCGGGGTCGAGGTGCGCAGCGAGCCGCACGTCATCTTCGGTCACGACGACGACACGCTCGGCCCGGTGGGCACCGACGAGTGGATGGCRTTCGTCGTCGACTCCGAGGGCAACCTCGTCGGCCTCGTCGAGCAGCGGCCCCGCCCCTGATCGCCGCGGCCAACCCGCCGATCTGTCGATTTCGCCGGACCGCGTTCGTGTAGTGGGTGGAGGTGCACGGAGGGTGCACCCGGGACCGGCCGGCAGCGCCGGCAGGAGGAGATCACCATGAAGACCTATCTCATCAGCCTCTTCTCGCCCGACGGGCCGCCGCCCGCGGACCTCGACCTCACCCAGGTCATGGCCGACCTCGAGGTCGTCAACGCCGACATCCGCGCCGCCGGCGGCTGGGTGTTCGCTGGTGGGCTCGCCGACCAGGGCAGCGCGACGACGATCCGCACATCCGGCGCGGTCGCGGACGCCGTGCTCACCGACGGACCGTTCGTCGAGGCGAAGGAGCACCTCGGGGGCGTCTCCATCGTCCGTTCGGGCGACTACGACGTCGTCCTCGGCTGGGCGGAGCGCATCGCCAAGGCGACCGGACTGCCGGTCGAGGTGCGCCCGTTCCAGGGTGAGGGCGAGCCCGGCCAGGCGCCGACCGACCGCTGACGGCACCGACGTCATGGCTGTCACGAGCGCGGACATCGCCCGGGTCTTCCGTGCCGAGCATGGGCGGGCGGTGTCCGTGCTCATCCGGGCCCTCGGCGACATCGACCTTGCCGAGGACGCCGTGCAGGACGCGTTCACGGTGGCCGTCGAGCGCTGGCCCCGCGAGGGTATGCCGCCCAGCCCGGCAGGCTGGATCATCACGACCGCTCGCCGCCGGGCCGTCGACCGCCTCCGGCGCGAGTCCACCCGGGAGGCGCGTCAGGCCGAGTCGGTGGCGCTCCACGCAGCCGATCCGGCTGACGGCCCGGACGAGGAGGGACCCGTGAAGGACGAACGACTTCGCCTGGTCTTCACCTGCTGCCACCCCTCCCTCTCGCGGGAGGCGCAGGTGGCGCTGACCCTGCGACTGCTCGGCGGCCTGACGACGCCCGAGATCGCCCACGCGTTCCTCGTCCCGGAAGCGACGATGGCCCAGCGGATCGTTCGGGCCAAGAACAAGATCCGCACGGCTGGCATCCCGTACCGGGTGCCGCGTGACGAGGACCTCCCCGCCCGCGTCACGTCGGTTCTCGCCGTCCTCTACCTCGTCTTCACGGAAGGGCACACGGCGACGGCGGGGGACGACCTCGGCCGTCCCGACCTCGCCGCCGAGGCGATCCGGCTCGGGCGCGTGCTCGTCGAGCTGATGCCCGACGAGCCGGAGGCCGTGGGTCTGCTCGCGCTCATGCTTCTGACGGAGGCCCGCCGTCCGGCGCGGACCGACGCCTCCGGCGAGCTCGTGCGGCTCGCCGACCAGGACCGCTCGCTGTGGGACGCGGCCGTGATCACCGAAGGTCACGCGCTCGTCCGCCGGTGCCTGCGTCGGGGCGCCCCCGGCCCCTACCAGCTGCAGGCCGCGATCAACGCCGTCCACACCGACGCCACGGACGCGGCGGACACCGACTGGTCCCAGGTCGTCGCGCTCTACGACCACCTGCTTCGCCTCGCACCGACCGACGTCGTCCGGCTCAACCGGGCCGTCGCCGTCGCCGAGCTCGACGGCCCGCAGGTGGCGCTCGGCCTGCTCGACGGTCTCGACCTCCCGGCATACGCCCCCCTCCATGTCGTGCGAGCCGAGCTGCTCGACCGGCTGGGGCGACCGGCCGAGTCCGCGGTCGCGTGGGAGCGGGCGGCCGACCTCAGTGACAACGCCCCGCAGGCGCGCCACCTGCGGGCCCGCGCGGCGAACGCCGCGGCGGAGCGCAAGTGACCGGCGGTAACCTGCCTTCATGACGACACCGCCGTCCATGACGCCTCTCGACCTCGCCTCCCGGTGGGGCGGGGTCAGCCGCACCGCCGACCTCGACGGTCCCGTCCAGTGGGTCGACTTCGGCGGACCTGCGACCCCGCCGGAGGCGGGGCACGAGCTGCCGCCCGTCGTCCTCGTCCACGGACTCGGCGGGTCGCACCTCAACTGGGTCGGCATCGCGCCCGCGCTCGCCGAGCGCCGCCGCGTCGTTGCGCTGGACCTGCCGGGGTTCGGCCTGACCCCGGCGCTCGGTCGGGACACGAGCGTCAACCACAACGCCGCCCTGCTCAGTCGCTTCGTCCACGAGGTGCTCGGCGGTCCGGCGGTCCTCGTCGGCAACTCGATGGGCGGGATGGTGAGCCTGCTGCTCGCCGACCGCCGCCCAGAGCAGGTCGCCGGACTCGCGCTCGTCGACCCGGCCCTGCCGAACCCCGGCGCCCGCCTCGACCCGCAGGTCGCCGCCACCTTCGCGATGTATGCCGTTCCGCGGGTCGGCGAGCTGGTGCTGACCCACTACAACACCCGTTTCAGCGACCGCCAGCGCGTGCTCGGCACCGTGGCGCTGTGCTTCGCCGACCCCTCCCGGGCGGACGAGGACGTCGTGGCAGCGGGCATCGAGCTCGCCGCCTGGCGGCGCTCGCTCCCGGACCCCGAGGCGGAGTTCCTCGGCGCGGCCCGCTCGCTCCTGCGGGTGCTGCGCGGGCGCCGCGAGTACGACCGGATCATGCGCGAGCTGCAGGTGCCCGTGCTGCTCATCCACGGCACGCACGACCGGCTCGTGCCGATCTCGGCCGCGCGCCGGGCGGCACGGCTCAACCCGGCCTGGCGCACGGCATACCTCGACGGGGTGGGTCACACGCCGCAGCTCGAGGCACCCGAGGACGTGCTCGGGCACCTCGAGCCGTGGCTCGACTCACTCGGCTGAGCAGCAGGCCCACGTCGTCGGCGATGGTGGTCGGCGCATCGTCGACGTGGACGGTCATGATGGTTGCCTTTCCGCCATCCACGCTACGCGCGGCCCGAACGACCCAACTGGTTTCGTGACGCACGAGACCCGTGGCGGCACAATGGGTTTCGCCGGCGTCGCGCGACGCTGCCAACGACGAGGAGGGCACGTGGACGCCAAGTACTGGGACGAGAGGTATGCCGCCCACGACCTCGTGTGGTCCGCCGAGCCGAACCGTTTCGTGGCCGAGATCATCGGGCCGCTGACACCCGGCCACGCGGTCGACCTCGCCGCGGGCGAGGGCCGCAACGCGATCTGGATGGTCGAGCAGGGGTGGACCGTCGTCGCGTCGGACTACTCGTCGGTGGCTGTCGACCGGATGCGCTCGCTGGCCGCGGACCGGCTCGGTGGCGACGCGAGCCGTCTGACCCCGCTCGTCGCCGATGCCACGCAGCCGGCGCCAGGCGGCCCGGCGGCCTACGACCTCGCGCTGATCTGCTACCTCCAGCTGCCCGCCCACGAGTGGCGGCAGGCGCTGCGGGCCGCGGTGGAGGCGGTGCGGCCGGGCGGCCGCGTCGTCGTCATCGGCCACGCGGGCCGCAACCTCGCCGAGGGGTGGGGCGGCCCGAGCGAGCGGGCCGTGCTCTACGACCCCGACGAGGTCCTCGACCGGGCCGACGGCCTRCCGGTGACCGCCCTGCAGTCGGGCATCCGGGAACGCCC
>NZ_JBFULD010000153.1:0-9741 GCF_056400505.1 Terrabacter sp. P5_B1 | reverse complement strand
GATCCGGGTCGCGGCTGTCCTATCGGTCGAGCACGCGACTCCCGTGCCCGACACCGAGCTCGAGCCCGGCGGCGGCTCGAGCAGCAGCCCGACCCCGTGGCGACCGAAGGCGGACCTCAGGGTCCCGGCTGCCGTGGCGGTGTCGCCCAAGGCCATCACGAACCAGACCCGGCTGTCCGATGACGAGGTCATCTGGGCGGCATACGCCTCCGCGGCCGATCGGGAGCGCAGCTGCCATCTCCCCGTCATGCTGCTGGCTGCCATCGGCGAGGTCGAGTCGTCGTCGCTGCGGGGACGCACGCTCGATGCAGCGCATGACGCCGTGCCCCCGGTGCGCGGGCCCGCGCTCTCGGGCGGGGCGTTCTCGGCGATCCGGGACACCGACGGCGGCCGCTACGACGGCGACCCCGTCTGGGACCGCGCCGTCGGCCCGATGCAGTTCATCCCCGGCACGTGGCGGATTTGGGGAGCCGACGGCAACGGCGACGGGGTCGACGACCCGCAGAACGTCGAGGATGCAGCCCTCGCCGCCGCCGGCTACCTGTGCTCCGGGGGCCGGGACCTGTCGCGGCCGGCGGACCTCCAGGCGGCGGTCCTGTCCTACAACCACTCGCAGCAGTACCTCGCGACCGTGCTCGGCATCATGCAGGCGGTCGACTCCGGGCAGCTCGCCGGCCCCTGACCGCGGCCAGTCCGGGGACGGATGACGCACCTTCGAGGCGTCCGGGGCACCCGCTGAGCGTGACCGGGTGACGAAGGTGCGTCATCCGTCCCTTTCGGGCAGCTCGCCAAGCCATTCCGACCAGCCCGGTAGGAAAGGCCCGGAGTGTGGACCGGTTGCAGCGCTGGATAATCGGCGGTTATACATTCGATTACATGACCGTCACCGAGTCTTCCGGCCCCGCAGCTCGTGCGGCCACCCGCCCGCCCCGCGGCGACCGCTCCAACGGGCAGTGGAAGGTCGACGGCCCGGAGCCCCTCAACGGTAACGAGACGTGGAAGTCCGAGGACAACGGTCTCAACGTCCGTCAACGCATCGAGCAGACCTACTCCCGTGAGGGCTTCGACTCCATCCCGACCCAGGACCTGTCGGGCCGCTTCCGCTGGTGGGGGCTCTACACCCAGCGGCGCCCCGGCATCGACGGCGGGCGCACGGCGCAGCTCAACGACGACGAGCTGAGCGACCGCTACTTCATGATGCGCGTCCGCAGCGACGGCCAGGCGCTCACCCCGGAGCGACTGCGGGTGCTCGGCGGCATCTCCACCGACTTCGCCCGCGACACCGCCGACATCACGGACCGGCAGAACCTGCAGTACCACTGGGTCGGCATCGAGGACGTGCCCGAGATCTGGCGGCGCCTGGAGTCCGTGGGCCTGCAGACGACGGAGGCCTGCGGCGACACCCCCCGCGGGTTCCTCGGCAGCCCGGTCGCCGGCGTGGCGGCCGACGAGATCATCGACCCGACTCCGGTCATCGCCGCGATCACCGAGAAGTACATCGGCGACCTCGACCTGTCCAACCTCCCGCGCAAGTTCAAGACGGCCATCACCGGGCACCCCAGCCTCGACGTCGTCCACGAGATCAACGACATCTCGCTCGTCGGCGTCGTCCACCCCGAGCTGGGCCCCGGTTACGACCTCTGGGTCGGCGGCGGCCTCTCGACCTCACCCCGGCTGGCCGAGCGCATCGGCGTGTTCGTGTCCGAGGACGAGGCCGTGGACGTCTGGCACGGCGTCATCTCGATCTTCCGCGACTACGGCTACCGCCGACTGCGCAACAAGGCGCGTCTGAAGTTCCTGCTCGCCGAGTGGGGTCCGGCCAAGTTCCGCGAGGTGCTCGAGACGGAGTACCTCGGCCACGCGCTCCCCGACGGACCGCCGCCGGCGCCCGCCACGGGCCCGGGCGACCACGTGGGAGTGCACCGGCAGAAGGACGGCAACTTCTACGTCGGCGCGACCCCCACGGTGGGCCGCATCAGCGGCACCCTGCTGACCGGCCTCGGCGATCTCGTCGAGTCCTACGGCGCCAGCGCCGTGCGGCTCACGGCGCACCAGAAGCTCGTCGTCCTCGACGTCCCCGCTGACCGGGTCGACGCCTTCGTGGCCGACCTCGAGGGGCTCGGCCTGACGGCCCGACCGAGCCCGTTCCGTCGCACGACGATGGCGTGCACCGGCATCGAGTACTGCAAGCTCGCCATCGTCGAGACGAAGCTGACCGCCACGGCCGCCATCGCGGAGCTCGAGACCCGGCTCGCCGACCTCGTCGAGGACGGCTCGCTCGACGCGCCGATCCTGCTCAACGTCAACGGCTGCCCCAACTCCTGCGCCCGCATCCAGACGGCCGACATCGGCCTCAAGGGCCAGATCATCACCGTCGACGGCGAGCAGCAGCCCGGCTTCCAGGTCCACCTCGGTGGTGGGCTCGCGTCCTTCGACCGGGACGAGGCGGGTCTGGGTCGCACGGTCCGCGGTCTCAAGGTCCCGGCCGCGGAGCTGCCCGACTACGTCGAGCGCGTCGTGCGCTCCTACGTCGCGGGGCGCGTCGACGGCGAGACCTTCGCCCAGTGGAGTCACCGAGCCGAAGAAGGAGCCCTGCAGTGAGCGCCACCCCCACCTCCACCCGAGTCGCCCTGGCCACGCCGAAGGTGCCGCGCCGGCGCCGGAGCGAGGCCGAGCTCAAGGCCCTGGTCGACGACTTCAACGCCAGCCTGGGTGCCGACCCGGAGCGTGAGCCGACGGCCGACGAGGTCGCGGCGTGGGCGGCCTTCCACTTCGACGGCACCCTCGCGGTCGCCTGCTCGATGGCGGATGCCGTTCTGCCGCACGTCGTCTCGCGGTTCGCGCCCGGCGTCGACGTGCTCTTCCTCGACACCGGCTACCACTTCTCGGACACCCTGGTGACCCGCGACATCGTCGCCGAGGACCTCCCGATCACTCTCGTCGACGTCCTGCCCGAGCTCACCGTCGCCGAGCAGGACGAGAAGTACGGCGCGCGGCTCTACGAGCGCGATCCGGCTCTCTGCTGCCAGATGCGCAAGGTCGAGCCCCTGGCGCGGAGCCTCGGGACCTACGAGGCGTGGGTGACGGGCGTGCGCCGCGAGGAGTCGCCGACCCGTGCCGAGACGCCCCTCGTCTCCTGGGACGAGAAGAACGGCCTCGTCAAGATCAACCCGATCGCCGCGTGGACCTTCGACGACGTCATCACGTATGCCGAGGAGCACCGGGTCGAGGTCAACTCGCTGCTCTCCGACGGCTACCCCTCCATCGGCTGCGAGCCGTGCACCCGCCGGGTCGAGCCCGGCGAGGACCCCCGTGCCGGCCGCTGGGCCGGCTTCGCCAAGACCGAGTGCGGACTCCACACATGACGACGACCGTGAACCCCACTGCAGCCCAAGCCATCTCGCCAACCGAGCTTGATGTCGCGACGCTGCGGTCCGCATACCCGGAAGGGGCGGACGACCGGCGGCTGAGCCAGCTCGACGTGCTCGAGGCGGAGGCGATCCTCGTCATCCGCGAGATGGCCGGCGAGCTCGAGCGTCCCGCGCTGCTCTTCAGCGGGGGCAAGGACTCCGTCGTCATGCTCCACCTCGCGACCAAGGCCTTCTGGCCGGCGCCGATCCCCTTCCCGGTGCTGCAYGTCGACACCGGCCACAACTTCCCSGARGTGATCGCCTACCGCGACGAGACCGTCGAGCGTCTCGGTCTGCGCCTCGTCGTCGCGAGCGTGCAGGACTACATCGACGACGGCCGGCTGCGTGAGCGCGCCGACGGCACCCGCAACCCGCTCCAGACGATGCCGCTGCTCGACGCGATCGCCGAGCACCGGTTCGACGGCCTCTTCGGCGGCGGCCGGCGCGACGAGGAGAAGGCGCGCGCCAAGGAGCGCATCGTCAGCCTCCGCGACGAGTTCGGCCAGTGGGACCCGAAGAACCAGCGCCCCGAGCTGTGGAACCTCTTCAACCCCAGGCACCGTCCGGGCGAGCACGTCCGCGTCTTCCCGATCAGCAACTGGACCGAGGTCGACATCTGGCGCTACATCGAGCGGGAGGACATCCCGCTCGCCCCGCTCTACTACGCCCACGAGCGCGAGGTCTTCAACCGCGACGGCATGTGGCTCGCCGTCGGCCCGGTGAGCCGGCCCCGTGACGACGAGCCGGTCGAGACCCGGGTCGTGCGCTACCGCACCGTCGGTGACATGTCGTGCACCGGGGCCGTCGAGTCCCCGGCCCGCACGAACGCCGACATCGTCGTCGAGGTGGCCGCCTCCACGCTGACCGAGCGCGGCGCCACGCGCGCCGACGACCGGACCTCCGAGGCTGCCATGGAGGACCGCAAGAAGGAGGGCTACTTCTGATGGCAACTGCCACTGCCGCGGGCACGCTGCTGCGCCTGGCGACCGCCGGGTCCGTCGACGACGGAAAGTCCACCCTCGTCGGGCGGCTGCTCCACGACACGAAGTCCGTCCTGTCCGACCAGCTCGCTGCCGTCGAGCGAGTCAGCCGGGACCGGGGCCTGACAGCTGCCGACCTCGCTCTGCTCACCGACGGCCTGCGGGCGGAGCGCGAGCAGGGCATCACGATCGACGTGGCGTACCGCTACTTCGCCACGGCGAAGCGATCGTTCGTGCTCGCCGACTGCCCCGGCCACGTGCAGTACACGCGCAACACGGTCACCGGCAGCTCGACCGCGGACGTCGTGGTGCTCCTCGTCGACGCCCGCAAGGGCGTGCTCGAGCAGACCCGACGCCACCTCGCCGTCACCGCGCTGCTCCGGGTGCCGCACGTCGTCGTCGCCGTCAACAAGATCGACCTCGTCGACTTTTCGCAGGAGGTCTACGAGCGGGTCGAGGCCGAGGTGCAGGCCGTGGCCCGCGAGCTCGGCGTCGTCGACGCGATCGCCGTCCCGGTCAGCGCCCTCGACGGCGACAACATCGCCGAGCGTTCCGAGCGCACGCCCTGGTACTCCGGGCCCAGCCTGCTCGAGCTGCTCGAGGCGCTGCCGCCGTCGGACGACCCGTCGCACGAGTCCTTCCGACTGTCGGTGCAGCTCGTCATCCGCCCGCAGGGTGCGGCACGCGACGACGCCTACCGCGACTACCGGGGGTATGCCGGCCAGGTCGCCTCGGGCGTGGTGCGCGTCGGTGACGAGGTGGTGGCCCTCCCGTCGGGGCGGCACACGACCGTCGCCGGCATCGACCTCGGTGAGCGGTCGCTCGACGAGGCCTTCGCCCCGCAGTCGGTGACACTGCGCCTCGCCGACGAGATCGACCTCTCGCGCGGCGACGTCATCGCCGCCGTCGCCGACGCGCCTGAGCCGACCCAGGACATCAAGGCCGTCGTCTGCTGGCTCGGCGATGCTCCACTGCGTCCGGGCCAGCGCCTGCTGCTCAAGCACGGGTCGCGCACGGTCCAGACCGCCGTCCGCTCGCTGGACGGCGCGCTCGATCTCGACGGCCTGCACGCCGTCGCGTCGGAGGCCTTGTCCCTCAACGACATCGGTCTCGTCACGCTCCGCCTGGCCTCGCCGCTGCCGGTCGAGAACTACTCGACCTCCCGCCGTGGCGGCTCGTTCCTGCTCATCGACGCCCACGACGGGCGCACTGTCGCCGCCGGCATGGTCGGCGCGACGCTCCCCACCGCGGCTTCCGCGCCGACCGAGCCGGAGGGTGACGAGGAATGGGACATCTGAAGTCAGCGCTGCCGGTCGTGCTCGACCTGACCGGGCGCCTCGTCGTCGCCGTCGGCGGCGGGCCGGTGTCCGCGCGCCGGGTCAAGGCGTTCCTCGACGAGGGGGCGGCCGTCCGCGTCGTCTCCCCGTGGCTCTGTGAGGACCTCCGCGACCTGGCTGCCGCGGGCCGCGTCGACTGGGTCGAGCGGGACTATGCCGGCCCCGCCGACCTCGACCACGCGTGGTTCGTGCACACCGCGACGGGCGAGCCGTCCGTCGACCGCGAGGTCGCCGCCGACGCGGAGGCCCTGCGCGTCTGGTGCGTCGACGCGACCGACGCGGCAGGCACCTCTGCCAGCGTCGCCGCGCGCGCTGACGTCAGCACCCCGGACGGCCGGGTCACCGTGGCTGCCTATGCCGCCGGCGACCCCGGTCTGGCCGTGACGGTCCGCGACGGGGTCGAGCGGGCGCTCGTCTCCGGCACCATCGACCTGCGCCGCACCCGGACCCACCGGCAGCCCCAACAGCACGGCGGGCACGGCTGGGTCGCTCTCGTGGGCGGGGGACCCGGCACGGACGGCCTGCTCACGGCGCGCGGACACGAGCTGCTCGCGTCCGCCGATGTCGTCGTCGTCGACCGGCTCGCCCCACGCGCCGTCGTCGACCGGCTCCCGGCGTCGGTGCGCGTCATCGACGTCGGGAAGACATCCGGAAACCACCCGGTCCCACAGGCGCGGATCAACGACATCCTCGTCGAGGAGGCGCAGCGCGGCCTCGGCGTCGTCCGGCTCAAGGGCGGTGACCCCTACGTGCTCGGGCGCGGCGGCGAGGAGCGCGACGCGTGCCAGGCACACGGCATACCCGTCGAGGTGGTGCCCGGCGTGACGAGCGCGGTGAGCGTCCCTTCGGCAGCCGGCATACCCGTGACCCACCGTGGTGTGGCGCGCGGCTTCACCGTCGTCACCGGCCACGAGGACATCCCGGTGCTGCCGACCGGTGGCGACCACACGCTCGTGCTGCTCATGGGCGTGACCCAGCTCGCGCGCACCGCCGAGCTGCTCGTCGAGCACGGCCGGTCGGCGGACTGCCCCGTCGCGATCGTCGAGCGTGGCTTCGCCCCCGACCAGCGCACGACCGTCGGCACGGTGGCCACCATCGGCGGCCTCGCTCGGGAGCGCGGCGTGCAGGCGCCGGCTGTCGTGGTCGTCGGCGACGTCGTGCGCCTCGGCCCSGACTGGCGATCCAGGCCCGCGGGAGCGACTACTCCCTGACGGCGTCGGTCGAGAGCGCCTCGAGGGTGGTGCTGGGGGTGTGGCTCAAGGCGCGCTCCTGCCGGTCAGGCGGTGACGTCGTCGGCGGGTTGGCCTGGCCCCTCTGCGTCGGCTATCGTGAGCCGGGAGACATACCCCTGTGGGTATCAACGGACGCCGAGGAGAGTCATCATGTGCCGAGCCGCGACCTGCAGGACCTGCGGGAAGACGACGTGGGCGGGCTGCGGCCAGCACGTAGACCAGGTCATGCGCAACGTCCCCTCGGGCCAACGGTGCCCCGGGCACGCTCCGGCCGAGAAGGCCCAGGGCGGAGGCGGTTTCCTCGGCCGCTTCCTCGGCCGCTCCTGACGAGTCCTCTCCGACCGGCCCGCGTCAGCCGAGCGCGGCTGCCTGGGCCTCGACGATCGCCGCGAGCTGTGGCCACCTGACGACCTCGGCTCGCCCACCGAGCGCCGCGACGACGACGGTGTCACCGACCACGCACCACACGGTCAGGGTGCGTGAGTGCTCACCGTCGAGGACGAACGGCTGCTCGGCCGCCTCGACGTGGGTCGTGCCGGCCACCGCAGGCGCCGCGACCGCCCGCAGGGCACCGACGTCGGAGAGACCCTTGCTCTTCGGCATCGTTCGCGGGAGGGCCCGCAKCTCCGTGAGCGCAGCGCGTGCGTCCTCCGGTGACGCGAACGGGATGACCTGGATGAACAGGTCGGCCCGGCCGACCTCCTGGTAGGCGCGCACGCTCGTCACCGACCGACTCGCCCGAGCCCTCGTGATGGCCTCGCTCGTGCTGCCGCTCGCCCCGGTCCGGTAGGTCCGCCCTCCCCGCGCGACCCAGGGACCCCCGGGCACGTCGCCCGCCGCGAGGCAGGCGTTCCGCGACCCGAGCGACCTGACCTGCGCCAGCATGAGGCGTCGGATGCTCGTCACGCGGCCACGATATGCCGCGGAGGCCGCGACGGTCGTACACCGAGCGTGGGTGTGCGCGAGGATGGGGCACGTCGCCTCCTCCGGGAGGCACCGCGCAGCCGCGGCGCCGGACCGAGCAGGTCGCCGCAGCGTGCGTCGACGCACTGCCGACCACCCCGCCCGCACCCACCTGACAAGGACGACGATGCCCGTGACGCCCCATCCCGAGAGCGCCCCCAGCCTTCCGGAGGCCGAGGCCCGACGTCTCGACGACGCGGCGGCCCGGCTCGTCGACGTCGCCACCCTCTCGCTCGACCCTGCAGGGGGCTTCGGCTGGCTCGACGACGCGGGTCGGCTGACGCCCGGCCGCCCGGCCGAGACGTGGGTGACGTGCCGCATGACGCACACCTTCGCGCTGGCCCACCTCCACGGCGACGCCCGAGCGGCCGACCTCGTCGACCACGGCGTCCAGGCGCTGCGCACGACGCTGCACGACGACCGCCACGGTGGCTGGCTGTCGGTCGCGGGCAAGGAGGACGGTGGCAAGGAGGCGTACGCACACGCCTTCGTCGTCCTGGCCGCGTCCTCCGCGACGGGTGTCGGTCACCCGGACGGGCGGGCCCTGCTCGACGACGCGCTCGGTGTCATGGTCGACCACTTCTGGGACGAGGGTGAGGGTCTCGTCGTCGACCAGTGGGACGCGTCGTGGTCGCGTCTCGACCCCTACCGCGGCGTCAACGCCAACATGCACACGGTCGAGTCGTTCCTCGCCGCGGCGGACGTCACGGGCGACCGGGTCTGGCTCGACCGCGCGACGCGCGTGCTGACCCGGGTCGTCGACGGCTTCGCGCGCTCGCACGACTGGCGCCTGCCCGAGCACTTCGACGAGCAGTGGCGCCCGATGCTCGACCACAACGTCGATGACCCGGGCCACCCGTTCCAGCCCTACGGCGTGACGATCGGCCACCTCATCGAGTGGTCGCGGCTGGCACTGCACGTCGCAACCGCGCTCGGCGACGAGGCGCCCGCGTGGATCCCGGGCGCGGCCGGTGGCCTCTACGCCGCGGGCGTCCAGCGCGGCTGGGACGTCGACGGCGCGCCCGGCTTCGTCTACACGACCGACTTCCAKGACCGGCCCGTCGTGCGCGAGCGCATGCACTGGGTCGTCGCCGAGGCGATCGCCGCCGCGTGGACGCTCCACCGCGCGACGGGCGAAACGGCATACGCCGAGGACTACAAGCGGTGGTGGGCGTATGCCGCCCGCCACCTCGTCGACGAGCGTGACGGCTCGTGGCGCCACGAGCTCGATGCGCAGAACCGCCCGTCGAGCCGGGTGTGGTCGGGCCGCCCGGACGTCTACCACGCCTACCAGGCCACCGTGCTGCCCCTGCTGCCCGAGGCGGCGAGCTTCATCGGCGCGGCGCGCGGCGGCTGGTGACGGCCGCGGTCGTCAGGTGACGGCGGCGAGCACCCGGTCGATGCGCGGCAGGGTGACCGGGTCGTCGGGGATCTCGAGGAACCACGCGGCGAGACGCTCACGGTCGGACTCGCGGCTCGCCCCGACCCACCGGGAGCACGCCAGCTGACCGATGTGGGCCTGCTCGGCCACGAGCATCGTGAAGTGGCCACGCCGCGTCACCCGCCCCGGGCCACCGGCGTCGCGGTAGGCCGTGTGGATGCGTCGCGCCCGCGACGGGTCGTCGTCGCCGAACTCGAAGAGCACCATCGCGAGCTCCTGGCTCGGGTCGGCCGGGCCGAGGTTCTCGAAGTCGACGACGCAGACCCGTCCGTCCTCGGTGGCGAGCACGTTGTCGGCCCACAGGTCACGGTGGCAGACGATGGTCGACTCGTGCGGCTCGATGACCGACTCGACGGCGACGAGCTCGTCGACGAGGGC
>NZ_JBFULD010000152.1:0-13138 GCF_056400505.1 Terrabacter sp. P5_B1 | reverse complement strand
GGTCAGGCCTGCTCCTCCTCTAGGAGGTTGCGCGTCTTGGAGAAGTCGAGCGGGATGCCCGGGCCCATCGTCGTGGAGACGGTGGCCTTCTCGATGTAGCGGCCCTTGGAGCTGGCCGGCTTCAGACGCAGGATCTCCTCGAGCGCGGCGGCGTAGTTCTCGACGAGCTTGGCCTCGTCGAAGGACACCTTGCCGATGATGAAGTGGAGGTTCGCGTGCTTGTCGACGCGGAACTCGATCTTGCCACCCTTGATGTCGGCAACAGCCTTTGCGACGTCCATCGTCACGGTGCCGGTCTTCGGGTTGGGCATGAGGCCGCGCGGGCCGAGCACCTTGCCGAGACGACCGACCTTGCCCATGAGGTCAGGGGTCGCGACGACGGCGTCGAAGTCGAGCCAGCCACCCTGGACCTTCTCGAGCAGGTCGTCCGAGCCGACGTGGTCGGCGCCGGCCTCACGGGCGGCCTCGGCCTTGTCGCCGTTGGCGAAGACGAGGACGCGGGCCGTCTTGCCCGTGCCGTGCGGCAGGTTGACCGTGCCGCGGACGGCCTGGTCGGCCTTGCGGGGGTCGACGCCGAGTCGCATGGCGACCTCGACGGTCTCGTCGTACTTTGCCTTGGCGGTCTGCTTGGCGACGCGGACGGCCTCGAGCGGGGCGTAGACCTTGCCGGCCGTGACGAGCTCGGCGGCTGCGCGGTAGTTCTTGCTGCGCTTCATGGAACTGCTCCTTGCGTGGTGGTGGAGTCGTGGTGCGGACCAGCGCTGGTCCTCCCACGTGGCCGACGGCATACGGTCCGTATGCCGTGCGGCCGGGGTGACGTCGAGCTCGGAGCTGGGCTCAGAGCTCGGTGTCGATGCCCATCGAGCGAGCGGTGCCGGCGATGATGCGTGCCGCCATCTCCTCGTCGTTGGCGTTGAGGTCTTCCATCTTCTGACGGGCGATCTCGAGGACCTGGTCGCGCGAGAGCTTGGCGACCTTGGTCTTGTGCGGCTCGCCGGAACCCTTGGCGACGCCAGCAGCCTTCTTGATGAGCTCAGCGGCCGGCGGGGTCTTCGTCACGAAGGTGAACGAGCGGTCCTCGTAGACCGTGATCTCGACCGGGATGACGTTGCCGCGCTGGGCCTCCGTCGCGGCGTTGTACGCCTTGACGAACTCCATGATGTTGACGCCGTGCTGACCCAGGGCGGGGCCGACGGGCGGGGCGGGCGTGGCCTGACCGGCCTGGATCTGCAGCTTGATGAAGCCGGAGACCTTCTTCTTGGGGGGCATGGGTGCCTACCTTCTTCGTTGTGGACCGACGCCATGGGCGATGACCCGGTTGCATGCCGGAGCGGGATGCCGCACCGAACGTGGTGGGACCTCGCTCAGATCTTGGCGACCTGGGCGAAGGAGAGCTCGACCGGGGTCTCCCGGCCGAAGATGGAGACGAGCACCTTGAGCTTCTGGGTGTCGGGGTTGATCTCGGAGATCGTCGCGGGCAGGGTCTCGAAGGGCCCTTCCATGACGGTGACGGACTCGCCGACCTCGAAGTCGACGACGCGGACGTCCTTGGGAGCGCCGGTGCCCGACGCGGCCGCGCCGTCGGCGCCGGCAGCGGCCTCGAAGGTCGGCGCGAGCATCGTGAAGACCTCGTCGATCGACAGCGGCACGGGCTGGTGCGCGTTGCCGACGAATCCGGTGACGCCCGGCGTGTGGCGCACGGCGCCCCAGCTCTCGTCGGTGAGGTCCATGCGGACGAGGACGTATCCGGGCATCCGGACGCGGCGGACCTGCTTCTTCTGGCCGTTCTTGATCTCGGTGACCTCCTCCATGGGGACCTCGATCTCGAAGATGAAGTCCTCCATGTTGAGGGTCTGGATGCGCGTCTCGAGGTTGGCCTTCACGCGGTTCTCGTAGCCGGCGTAGGAGTGGATGACGAACCAGTCGCCGAAGCGGCTGCGCAGGTCGGCCTTGAAGTCCGCGACCGGGTCACCGCTGCCCTGGGCAGCCGGCTCCGCGTGGTCGGACTCGGCGTCCCCGGCGTCCTCGGCGTCCTCGTCGGACTCGTCGGATGCCTCGGACTCGGCGCCGGCCTCGAGGTCGTCACTCACGTCACTCGCGTCGGAGTCGGTGTCCCCAGCACCCGACTCGACGTCGGACGCCGAGAGGTCGTCGGTCTCGACCGCGGGGTCGACGACGTCGCTCTCGGTGCTCTCGCCGTTCGGGGCGCCCTCGTGGGCGAACTGCTCGGACACGCTCTGACCTACTTCCATGTTCGTGGACCAGCCGGTGCGGGCTGGCGGTGACATCCGTGACGCGGGCCGCAGGACTGGTGCGTCAGGTCGGCGAACCCGTGAAGAGCCAGGAGACCAGCCGGCTCAGCACGAAGTCGAGCCCTGAGACGAGCGCCATCATGATCACGACGAACACGACCACGACGGTCGTGTAGCGCACGAGCTCAGGTCCCGTCGGACGCACGACCTTGCGCAGCTCGTCGAGGATCTGGCGCACGAAGAGGCTGATCGCGCCGAAGAGACGCGAGACGGGGTTGCCGCCGCGAGCCTTGTCGGCCCGGCCGGACCCGCGCTTGGCGCTCGTCTCCGTCACGATTCCTTCTTTCTGCCTGGGTGTCGACCCGCGACAGGAGCCCGGACGCGTGGTGTCCCACGTCTGGGCAGAAGCCGCGTGCCGCCTTGCACGACGACCACATCACTGGGATGCGCAGGGCAAGAGGGACTCGAACCCCCAACCGCTGGTTTTGGAGACCAGTGCTCTACCAATTGAGCTATTGCCCTTCACCGAGGACGTTGGGTGTCTTCGGTGGGACGGCATGCGTCAGCATGGCCAGCGAAGCCGTCCGAGGGACGATCATACGGGACGGACACGTCCCAGCGCGAACCGACCCGGAACACCCCTGCGACGCCCTCGGTGGACCCTCTCGAGACCAGCGACCCGGCATACGGACTCGGGCGCCCGGGGACACTGAGGCAGTGGCAGGATCGAGACGTGACGAACCCGCGCACCTCCCTCGCGTCCCTGTCCGACGACGACCTGGCCGGCTTCCTCGCCGAGCAGAGGTCAGCCTACGCGTCGCTGGAGTCGCGCAATCTCAAGCTCGACCTGACGCGGGGCAAACCGTCGGCCGCGCAGCTGGACCTCGCGAACGACCTGCTCCACCTGCCCACGTCGACCAAGGACCGCAACGGTGTCGACGTGCGCAACTACGGCGGTCTCGAAGGGCTGGCCGAGCTGCGCGAGATCTTCGCCGAGCTGCTCTGGGTCGAGCCGTCCCACGTGGTCGCCGGCGGCAACTCGAGCCTGACGATGATGTACGGCACCATCGTCGACTTCCTCCTCTTCGGCGGAGTGGACTCCCCGCAGCCCTGGAACCGGGAGGAGAAGGTCCGCTTCATCTGGTCCCCACCTACGCCAACCCCTCCGGCGCCGTCGTGTCGCGGGAGGTCGCCGCGCGCCTGGCAGCCATGCCGGCCGCAGCACCCGACTTCACGATCTTCTGGGACAACGCCTACGCCTTCCACCACCTCACCGAGGAGGAGGCGAAGAGCGCCGACATCCTCAGCCTCTGCGCCGCCTCCGGACACCCGAACCGACCGATCATGTATGCGTCGACCTCCAAGATTACCTTCGCCGGCGCCGGTGTGGCCGTCCTGGCGGCCAGCGAGGCCAACGTGAAGTGGTACCTCGGGCACCTCGCGATGGGCTCGATCGGGCCCGACAAGGTGAACCACCTGCGTCACGTCGAGTTCTTCCGCGACGCCGATGGCGTCCGGGCGCACATGCGGCGGCACCGCGAGATCATCGCGCCGAAGTTCGCCGCCGTCGACGAGGCCCTGACGACCGGCCTCGACGGTCTCGACGTCGCCGAGTGGAGCCACCCGACCGGCGGCTACTTCGTCAACCTCGACGTGCTGGACGGCACCGCCTCACGCGTCGTCGCCCTCGCCAAGGAGGCCGGCATCGCGCTCACGCCCGCCGGCGCGTCCTTCCCGCTGGGCAACGACCCCCGCGACCGCAACATCCGCCTCGCGCCGACCTTCCCGGTGCTCGACGAGGTGCGCACGGCCATGGCCGGCGTGGCCACCTGCGTCGCCCTCGCCGCCGCCGAGAAGCTGACGCACGAGCGTGCCGCGGGGGTAGGGGCAGGGGGCGACGGCGCGACAGCGTCGGAGCACGACGCCACGAACCCTGCCACCGAAGGAGTCTCGCGATGAGCGACACCGGTCCCAACGAGAACATCTCCGACGACCTGACGACCTACAGCGTCGACGACGAGGACCAGCTGCAGCCCGAGGACACCCTCGAGGACGGCGACCTCGACGACGTGCTCGACCGCGGCTACTCCCCCAACGACCGCCCGCAGGGGGTCACCGCCCACGGCACGACCGCCTACGAGGAGTCCGTCGACGAGACGATCGACGAGCGCATCCGCCAGGAGGTGCCCGACCCGGACTCGGCCTACGGCGCTCCCGACAACGAGAGCGGCCTCGATGGCGACCGCGTCGGCGGCGACGACCCCGACTCGATCGACGCCGAGGACGACTGGCTCGGTGACCACGAGGTGGGCGACGAGCGCGCCGGCCGCCTCGTCGCGGACGACGAGGGCGCCCACGAGGACGACGAGAAGCAGGTCTGGGCCAGCGACGTGKGTGTCGACGGCGCCGGGGCGTCGGCTGAGGAGGCCGCCATGCACGTCGTCGACGAGATCGCCGTCGAGCCCGACGACGTCTGAGCACGCCTCACGACGCCTGGCGACCCCGGCGTCGCCTGCGGAGGGCGACCCCGCGGGGGGTGACACACTGACGCGCATGACACGCTCGGTGCGGCACCTCCCCAAGGCCCACCYGCACCTGCACTTCACGGGGTCGATGCGGATCGACACGGTGCGTGACCTCGCGGCGACGCATGGCATCCGACTGCCCGACGCCCTCGTCAGGGACTGGCCGCCGCGACTGGCCAAGGCCACCGACGAGCGCGGGTGGTTCCGCTTCCAACGGCTCTACGACGCCGCCCGGGCGTGCGTGCGCGGCGAGGCCGACATGCGTCGCATCGTGCGTGAGGCCGCTGCGGACGACGTGGCCGAGGGGTCCCGCTGGCTCGAGCTACAGGTCGACCCCACGTCGTACGCCCCGTTCGTCGGTGGCATCACGCCGGCCCTCGAGATCGTGCTCGACGAGGCCCGGAAGGTGTCTGCGGAGGGCGAGATCGGGGTGGCCCTCGTCGTCGCGGCGAGTCGGATGCGCCACCCCCTCGAGGCGCGGACGCTCGCCCGGCTCGCCGCCCACCACGCCGGTGACGACGCAGGGGCCGTCGTCGGCTTCGGGCTGTCCAACGACGAGCGGCGGGGGCTCGTCGCCGACTTCGCGCCGGCCTTCGCCATCGCGCGGCGCGCCGGCCTCGCGCTCGTGCCCCACGGCGGCGAGCTGCTCGGCGCACAGTCGGTCATGGAGACGCTCGAGCACCTCGACCCCGACCGCATCGGACACGGCGTGCGCAGCGTCGAGGACCCCCAGGTGCTCGACGCGGTCGCCGAGGCCGGCGTGACGCTCGAGGTCTGCCCGGGCAGCAACGTCGCCCTCGGGGTCTATACCCACGCCGGCGAGGTGCCACTGCGTCGCATCATCGACGCGGGCATCCGAGTGGCTCTCGGGGCGGACGACCCGTTGCTCTTCGGCACGCGCCTGCTCGCGCAGTACTCCGCCGCCCGCGACCTCGGTCTCGACGACGCCGAACTGGCACGCCTCGCTCGAGGCTCCCTCGAGGGGAGCCGTATGCCGCCCTCCCTGCGGCAGGCTGCGCTCGCCGACGTGGACGCGTGGCTCGCCGCTCCGGCGTGACGTCGACCGCGCCCCACGATCGGGTCGTACGCGGACGGAACGGGCGGCGACCAGGTGGTCAGGGCGGTCGCCGCGGCCCGTCGAGTTTGCTCAGGATCGGTGCGCCCGGTCATGCTGGAGGGGAGATGAAGACTTCTGCCCTTGCCCCCGCACGCCCATCGACCGCCTCCCGCGCCCAGCTGCGACGTCTCGCCGTCGTCCGTCTCGTCGCCCCCGTCGTCGCGCTCGCGGCGTGCAGCGGGGGATCCGCCGCGACCGCGGACCCGACCGCACCGACCGCCACCAGCCCGGTCTCGACCAGCCCTTCGGCCTCGTCGACCGCGTCGACCGCGCCGACCGCGCCGACCGCGTCGACCCAAGTGACTCCGCCCGTCGACCGGGCGGTCTCCACGGCGATCACGGCAACGATGAAGGACCCTGATCTCGGACACACCATCACCGTCAACCGCATCGTGCGGCGCTTCTCGTGGCCTGCCGGGCAGCCTGTCGGCGCAAAGCAGTTCGAGATCGTGGGCGTCTTGGTGACCCTCACAGCAGGCTCGCGCTACTCCGCCTCGATCTCCCCCTCGATGCTCTCCCTCGTGGCCGCAAGTCCGGCCCAGACGGTCGCCCCGACGTCCGAGTTCGCCAATCGGTGGGGCGCCACCCCGTTGAAGGCCGCCAGCCGATCCCAGAGGACCGGCGGGTGGATCTTCTTCAAGGTCAACCGCGGCACCACAAGCGCGTTGAGCCTGGCTTTCAACAGGCCGCCCTACACCGTCAGCACGACCGGCAAGAAGCTCCCGCCGAAGACCTTCTCCGTCACGCTGACGAAGTAGCCCTCGACGCCGTGCCGGTCAGGGTCCGCGCCTGCGTCGGACCCTCCGGCGCACGACAGGCTCGGCATGCCTCAGAGCTGCTCGCCGACGATGACGGGTTCGTTCACGAGCGTGACCCCGAACGCGTCATGCACCCCGTCGCGCACCTGCCGCGCCAGGGCGAGGACGTCGTCGGTGGTCGCGCCGCCCCGGTTGGTGACAGCCAGGGTGTGCTTCGTCGACAGCGCCGCCGGCGCGGGCAGCCCGAAACCCTTGGCGAAACCGGCGTGCTCGATGAGCCAGGCCGCGCTCGTCTTGAGCCGGCCGTCGGGTTCGGGGAAGCGCGGCGCGGTCGGCCCCTCCCAGCCGAGCCGCTCACCGACCCGCTCGTCTAGCCCGTCGAACTCCCGGCGAGTGAGGATCGGGTTGGTGAAGAACGACCCGCAGGACCACGTGTCGGGGTCGGCGTCGTCGATCACCATGCCGCGGGCCCGGCGCTGCTCGAGGACCGCGTCGCGGGCGTCCGAGAGGGGGACGCGCGTGCCGAGCTCGACCCCCAGACCCTTCGCCAGGGCGGCATACGCCACCGGTCGGCTGAGGTCGGCGACCTCGAACTGGAAGAGGACGTCCAGCACGACGTAGCGCGAGTGGCCCTTGAAGCGCGAGTGGCGGTAGGTGAAGGCGCACTCCGCGTTCGGGAAGGTGCGGACGGCCTGCTCCTGCCGGTCCCACGTGCGCACCTGGGCGATCGTCTGCGAGACGTCCTGGCCGTAGGCGCCGACGTTCTGGACGGGGGTGGCCCCCGTGCACCCCGGAACCCCGCTCAACGCCTCGACACCGGCCCAACCCTCGACGACGGCTCGGGCCACGACGTCGTCCCACACCTCTCCGGCAGCGACCCGGACCACCGCACCCCCGCAGTAGTCAGCGGACTCGGGAGTGATGCCGGAGGTGGCGACGTGCACGACCGTGCCGTCGAAGCCGTCGTCGGACACGATGAGGTTGGAGCCACCGGAGAGGACGAGCAGAGGCTCGTCGGCGTCGTCGACCTCGCGCACGGCGTCGACGAGCTCGTCGGTGGTCTCGACGGTCACGAGACGAGACGCCGGGCCGCCGACCCGCATCGTCGTGAGGTCGGACAGGGGGACGTCGTGTTGCTCACGCACGAGGTGGACCCGCCGCCTCAGTCGAGGACGGCGACGGCCAGGGCGCGGCCGAGGACCTTGTCGCCGCCGCAGGTCGCCGTCAGCTCGACCGTGACGCGCCGGGTCTCGGGGTCGGCAGCCTTGACGACGCCGGAGACCTCGATGTCGGCCCCGGTCTCGTAGGGCACGACGACCGGCTTGGTGAAGCGGACGCCGTACTCGACGACGCGCCCGGCATCGCCGACCCAGTCGGTGACGAGGGCGACCGCCGAACCCATCGTGAACATCCCGTGGGCGATGACGTCGGGCAGCCCGACCTCCTTGGCGAACCGCTCGTCCCAGTGGATGCGGTTGCGGTCGAGCGAAGCCCCGGCGTACTGCACCAGACGGGCACGGTCGACGTGGACCGTCAGCGGGGGCAGCGCCTCGCCGACCGAGACCTCGGAGAAGGCACGGACGGTCGCGGGCGTCGGGGTGCTCTGCTGGGCAGTCATCACTCGCCTCCTCGGATGACGATGGTCGACGTGGCGGTGCAGACGGCCTCGCCCTGCTCGGTGGCGAGCTCGGTGCGGGTCGTGACCATGGCGTGGCCACCGGTCTCGCGCACCGTGTCGACGTGCAACGTGCCGACGACGGCGTCGCCGGCCGTCAGGGGCCGGTGGTGGGTGAAGCGCTGCTCACCGTGGACGACGCGGGAGAAGTCGATGCCGGCCTCGGGGTCGCGGATCAGCTGCGCGTCGCACTGCTGGGCGATGAGCACCGCGAACGTCGGCGGCGCGATGACGTCGGCGTAGCCGTGCGCTCGCGCCACGTCGGCGTCGACGTGCACCGGGTCGGAGGACCCGACCGCCTCGGCGAACTCGCGGATCTTGGCGGCACTGACCCGATAGGTCTCGGTGGGCGGGTAGACCCGGCCCTGGAAGTCTGCGTTCACCGGCATACGGGCACCCTATCGACCCGCGCCGACGTGAGCCTGCCGCGTCCACCGCACCCCGCCGACGTCAGGAACGACAACGCTCCCCCGGCCCGGGTGGGCCGAGGGAGCGGTCGACGGGCGTCGTGCTCAGCGGGTCTCGCGGTGCTCCGTGTGCTTGCCGCACTTGGGGCAGAACTTGTTCATCGCGAGACGGTCGGGGTTGTTCCGACGGTTCTTCTTGGTGATGTAGTTGCGGTCCTTGCAGTCCACGCACGCCATCGTGATCTTGGGACGGACGTCGGTGCTCTTGCTGGCCACGGCAACCTGCTCTTTCGGGAACGTACTCGGGTGTTCGGTCGTCTTGCGACGGGAGTCGCGCGGCGCGTCACGCGTTCCGGGCAGCATCCCGGAGTGACACGCAGGCGCGACGTCCAAGGTTACGCGACACCCCGATGATTCGAGAAATCGAATCCGTTGCGCGCGGAAGTGGTAGCGGGAGCGGGGCTCGATCCCGCGACCTCACGATTATGAGTCGTGCGCTCTAACCAGCTGAGCTACCCCGCCATGGGCTGTCGCCCTCCGGCCGCGCCGCGGCTGCGACCCGGACCGGAGACCGACCGACCAGAGCCCCAATAGGGAATCGAACCCTAGACCTTTTCCTTACCATGGAAACGCTCTGCCGACTGAGCTATTGGGGCACGGCCGACACCGAGAACACGTCACGAAAACGCCTTCAGGTCGACCTGTTGTGCGACGGCGAGACTACACGGTCGGCGCCGAGGATACGAAATCGAGGCCCCCGGCGGGGTGTCCCCCGCAGGCCCGTCACCGATCGTCGCCACGGCCATCGTCCCGGGTCTCGTCCCGGGTCTCGTCAAGGGCGTCGAGCGCCTCCTGCGCCGCGGCCTCCTCCCGCTCTCGCCGATCGCGTATGCCGCCTGCTTCGTCGAGCTCGCCCGTCACCTTCTCGAGCCGCGCTCTCGCGGTGGCGAGTCGCCGTTCGAGGTCGGCGATGCCCTCCGTGACCTCCTCCTGGCGGGCGGTGAGGACCGCGACCTGGCGGTCGGCGGCCCGCAGCTCGGCGCGGGCGGTCTCGAGCGCCGACTGGAGCCGCGCCCGCTCGGCGGTCCGACGGCTGCGGCGCCGCTCCTCGAGGTCGACGGGATCGCCTCCCCCTCCCGGCAGCACGGAGAGCGACGGCCGCGGCGCCCTGTCGTCGCGCCCCTCGTCCCCGACCTCTCCGAGGGCGACGACGTCCGCGACGTCGACGGAGCCGAACCCGGAGTAGCTGAGGGCCTTGACGAGGGACCCGGTGAGGACCGACGCCTCGGCCTCCTCGTCGGCGATGAGGGCCGTCAGCGTCTCGCGCACCTCCTGGGCGACGCCGGCACCGAGCTTCTGCCCCTCCTGCGCCGCGACCTCGGCGATGCGGTCGGCGAGGGCGTCGACGCGCTTGGCCCGCTCGCGTCCGAGGAGGCGCAGCTGGTCGGCGTCCAGGGTGCGCTGTGCCTCGCGGAGCAGGTCGGCGAACGACCGGAGCTCGCCGACCTCCTCGCCGTGCTCGCGCACGAAGTGGTTGACCGCCCAGGCGGCCACCGTCGGCTTGCGCAGCGCACCGATCGAGGTCGCCAGGTCCTTCTCACCGGCGGACTTCGCCTCGGCCACCAGCTCGGAACGGAGCGGGGTGAAGCGAGCGGGCGGGACGGCATACAACTGCTCGACGGCGGCGCGCAGGTGCAGGATCACCCTTGCATCCTTCCGCAAACCGGCTGGTACAGCCCGTCACGAAGGGGCAGTCTGGGCGGGTGATCTGGATCTGTGCCACGTGTGCCGTAGAGACCGACGACCTGCCCACGCCGCCCGTCGAGTGCGCCGTCTGCGAGGACGAGCGGCAGTGGGTGCCCGAGGACGGGCAGCGTTGGACCACCGTCGGCGAGCTGCGCGAGGCCGGGACCCGGATCACCGTCTCGGAGGTGGAGACGGGTCTCTGGGGCCTGTGCGCGACGCCGGCCGTCGGCATCGGCCAACAGACGATGGCCGTGGGCACCCCTGAGGGCGTGCTGCTCTTCGACTGCGTCGGCTACGTCGACGAGGCGGCGCTGGACTTCGTGCGGTCGCTCGGGCCGACGCTGGCGGTGGCCGCCAGCCACCCGCACATGTACGGCGTCCAGACGGAGTGGGCCCGGGCGCTCGGCCGCGTGCCGGTCCTCGTCGCGGCCCCGGACGCCGAGTGGGTGCGCCGGCGGGACCCGCTCGTCGAGCTCTACGACGAACGGCGGGAGGTCGCACCCGGACTCACCCTCCACCGGGTGGGTGGGCACTTCCGTGGACAGGCCGTCGTCGAGTGGACAGCGGGCGCGGAGGGACGGGGCGTGCTCCTCGCGGGCGACGCCGTCTTCCCCAACCCGGACCGCCGGTCGGTGAGCTTCATGCGCAGCTATCCGAACCGGATTCCTCTGTCGGGCAACGTGGTCCAGCGCATCGCCGACCAGCTCGAGGGATTGCACTTCGACCGGCTCTACAACAACTTCGGCGCCGTCGTGCCGTCGGACGCCAAGGCCGTGCTCCGACGCTCGGCGGACCGCCACGCGGCGTGGGCGCGGGGAGACTTCGACCACCTGACGTGAGTGACCGCATCACTCGCCGTCGAGCGAGGACTCCTTGTGCGCGGCCTTCGCACCGGTCTTGCTCGACGCCACGATCCAGTAGGGCTCGGCCTTCGACGCCTTGAACTGCTGGCCGTCGAAGGTGAACTCGGAGACGCGCTTCTCGACGGCCGTGCCAGTGGTGCGGCCCTGCGAGGTGTTCCAGTGGACGGTGTCGCCTTTGCTGATCGCCATGGCCCCGATCACAGCACGCCTGGCCCGTCTGTGCCAGAGGCGCCTCGACCGGGTAGGTGCACGAGCGACGGCGTCGTCCGGCGCCGCCTCACACCTGTTGGAGGAGCAGCCATGAGCGACAACCCGCTGGACCCCGTGAGCGACGACCCGACGACCGAGGGGCCCGCTGACGGGGGCGCCGACACGAGCGCCGAGGACGGTGGCGCCGACGGCGGCGCCGACACCGACGCTGACACTGAGGGCCCTGCTGACGGCGGAGCCGACACCAGCACCCACGACGGAGGCGCCGACGGTGGGGCCGGAGCGGACCCGACCACCTCGATCTGATGTCCGCTGGCACGACGAGCCGAGTGTCCGCGCAAGAGCGTGGGCACTCGGCGCTCCAGTCCCTGGTCGCCCTCGACGCGGACACATTCGCCCGCGACCACTGGGCGCACACGCCTGTGGTCACTCGAGCATCCGACCTGCCCGGAGGGCTGCTCGAGCTCTTCGACGAGAGCTCGGTCGACGAGCTCGTCTCGCGGCGCGGCCTTCGCGCCCCCTTCCTCCGGGTCGCGCAGAACGGCCGGACCCTCGGCGACCGGGAGTTCACCCAGGGCGGCGGGGTCGGCGCCTCGGTCGCCGACCAGGTGAGCGACGACAAGCTGCTCAGCCTCTTCGCGAGCGGAGCGACCCTCGTGCTGCAGGGGCTGCACCGCACCTGGGGTCCGCTCATCGACTTCGCCCAGCAGCTCGCGGGGGAGCTGGGCCACCCCGTCCAGGCCAACGCCTACGTCACCCCGAGTGAAAGCACCGGCTTCAGCGACCACTACGACGTCCATGATGTCTTCGTGCTGCAGATGGCGGGTGAGAAGCATTGGCGTGTCAGGTCGCCCGTCCACCAGGCACCGCTGCGGGACGAGCCGTGGACGGACCACCGCCTCGAGATCGAGGAGGCCGGGCGGCGCGCGCCGGACCTCGAGTTCACGCTCCGCCCCGGTGACGTCCTCTACCTCCCCCGCGGGTGGATCCACTCGGCGACCGCCGCGGGCGGCGTCAGCACCCACCTGACCCTCGGTGTCCATGTCTGGACCCGACGCCACGTCGCGGACGAGCTCGTCTCGCTCGCCCTTGCAGCCGCCAGCCGCGACGAGCGGGTGCGTGCCTCGCTCGACGTCTCACCGACGGGCTTCGACCACGACGCCATCACCCCGGACGTGGACCTGGTGCGCGCCGCCCTGGTGCGCGCGCTGGACGCGATCGAGCCGGCCGCCGTGGTCGACGCCCTCGAGGCGCGAGCCCGTGGCACTCAGCGTCCCGCCCCCATCGGGCCGCTGGCCCAGGTGGCGGCAGCCGAAGCGCTTCAGCCGGACACCTCACTCGTGCTCCGGCCGCACGTTGGGGCGCGTCTGGTCCCTTCAGGTCACGGCCCCGCGACCCTGCGCAGCCGGCTTGCCGACTTCCCGGTCGATGCGCACGACGTCGGCACGTTCGTCGCGCTCGTCGCGGGCGGGGTGCTGCGCGCCGACATGGTCGGTCTCGACCTCGCCCGGCGACTCCTGCTCGCCGGCCTGGTCGTCCTCGCCGACGACTGACGGGCAAAGATGGCCACTCGAGGTGGCAGAGG